>NZ_JBHNYX010000009.1:0-151050 GCF_054960505.1 Alteromonas sp. G4i13
CAGCGCCAAAAGGCGCTGTTTTTTTATAATCTTTAAACAGTTTAGCTTATAGCTTGTCTGCTTCTTCAGATAGGTACTTAGCAACACCTTCAGGCGACGCATCCATACCAGCTTTACCTTCAGTCCAACCCGCTGGGCAAACTTCACCATGCTCTTGGTGGAATGCTAGTGCATCAACCATGCGTAGCATTTCATCAACGTTACGGCCAAGTGGAAGGTCATTGATTACCTGATGACGTACCATACCTTCTTCGTCGATTAGGAATGAACCACGGAACGCAACGCCATCTTCTGGGTGCTCAACATCGTATGCCTGGCAGATGTCGTGCTTAACGTCAGCAACAAGGGTGTACTTAACCGGACCAATACCACCTTGATTTACCGGAGTGTTTCTCCACGCATTGTGTGAGAACTGAGAGTCGATTGAAACACCGATCACTTCAACACCACGCTTTTTGAACTCGTCGAAACGCTTGTCAAAGGCGATAAGCTCTGACGGGCAAACAAACGTAAAATCTAGTGGGTAGAAGAATACAACAGCTTTCTTGCCCTTGATTGCTTCACTTAGTGTGAAAGTGTCAACAATTTCACCACTACCAAGTACCGCTGCTGCAGTAAAGTCAGGTGCTGGACGGCCAACTAATACACTCATGAGTCTCTCCATTTATATTTGGATTGTAATAATAGAAGTGATTACGTTGCGTAACCACTTTGATAAGAAATTTCTTTCAAAGAAAATAGGTACGAATATGGAAATAACAATATTAAACAACGAGTTTTTTTACTGATCATACCAATAACCGCTTAACATCCCCCCACACTGTTCAGTCTTTCTTCAATTACCTTGTATTAAATTTGTCATTATCCACTTGCTAAAGCAAAGAATAACAATTATTATCATTTACAGATTCATTTGGAGTACGTTTAATGTTTGTTTGCATGTGCTATGGGGTAACTGATAAAAGCATTCGCGCAGCGGTTGAAGAAAACGGTGTGGGAAATATGCGAGAGTTACGTCAACATTTAGAGCTTGGCTCACAATGCGGTAAGTGCATCAACATGGCGCAACAGATCATTGACCAAACTATCGTCGATGATTCCCTATTCAAAGACGTTGGCTAGGCAATTAGCCAACCCGCGTATTCTTAACACGCAACGTCATCGCTCTTAGCATCCTTGGCTAGACTTAAAACACTATATTTATTATCACGATTATTCCTTTAAGTGGCCTAAGTCATATCAATTTAATTACCTAAGTAACATTCACATCGTCACCTAAAACGATAGGTTGTTGTCCTTTCAAACTCAGAGCTAGGCTCATTTTCTTACTTTCACTGAGTGCAGCTTGCCATTTAACTACATAGCTTTGCTGAAGCATGCCCTAGTTAAAGGTGTACTCAATGCCTGCATAATAGAAAGCCCCATTGATACCGCTAGGCGATGTAGGTGGGTAGAGTGCGCCAACTTCACCTTGAAAAGGGTTTTCATTAGGCAGCGAATCAAACAGATTTTGGGCGCCGAGGGTAACTTGTGTTTGAGGCAGTACTTTCCATGCGACTTGGGCATCGAATGTGGTTAACGCATTGCCGTATATGTCCATGCCTGCGGACGCATCAAGATGGTCTTCATAAAACTCACCGTAATAGTTAAGTCGCCAAGTAAATGCCCAATTTCCTTTCGATTGCTCCAGCGTGATACTGCCTCGATGAGCAGGCAAGTTATCTTCCAGCATACGAATTCTTGCCTGTGTTAGATTAGGTAGAAGCCGTATTTCGTCCCCCACTTGCGCAGGATAAAGTGTAACCCGCTCTACTTGTGTATCTGTCCAGTTGAAGGCAAGAAGTAAAGAATTTGACCAATCAGCTAGCGCAAAATTGTAGTTAACAACTAAATCAACACCCTGAGTTTTTGTATCAAAGTCATTAGTAAAATACTTTGCAGCATTATATTTCGCCGCATCTGGACGCCCTTGGGCAATAAGTGCACTAATGTCGTCGTCGGTCAACGGAATTGCAGATGTCGTACTAATGCGATCAGAAAGGCGAATATTGAAATAGTCGAGCGTTGCAAAAAAGTTCTCGCTTGCCTGCATAACAAGCCCAAGGCTAAAGTTCACCGATTCTTCAGGCGTAAGTGGAGTTGCGCCTAGTTGCAGTGAGATAAGATCAGTGGGAGGCAGCGTTGCTTGGTCTTCCAAACCGTTAACACCGTAGGCGGTAGTTACGTTGATAACATTACTCTGCCCTACTGTTGGGGCTTTAAAACCAGTGTTTACAGACCCGCGTAATGCAAAAATATCATTTAGTTTATAGCGAGTACTCAATTTCCCATCGAATGTCGAACCGAAATCACTGAAATGCTCTACACGTGTGGCCACGCCAAACTGCCATGCTTCGGTAACATAAAATTCCAAATCGGCGTACACGGCCCAATTGCTTCTGCTCCAGTGCCCAGCACTTTGAGGCTGATACCCCGGAAAACCGTTGGAACCGATGGAAAAGCCTTGGTTCAACCCAAGTGGCGGCTCTAGAGCGAAAGGGCCTGCAATATATGACGCTTCATCGCCGGACTTTTGAAAATAGGTTTCTTTACGCCATTCTAAGCCCACGGCAATGCTAACCGGATCGTCGAAAATAGTTTGAATGAGTTTGTTAAAATCTAAGTTAAGCGTTCGCTCTACTTGCGACACACCACCGGGCGAAAACGACGTTGGCGTTTGTGGCCCTAACGATGGATTAACCGTATTTGAGATGGTGTACTCAATGTCACTGTAGCCCAATGTCGCACTGGCATCCATCGCCCAGCCATTAGGTAACTCATGTTTAACGCCCATCGCAATAGAAGCATCCGTTATCGTGCCCCCAAATTTTGGTGTGAAACCGCCAGGGAACCACTCGTTGAAAGCAAAACAGTTGGCACCAAGCGCCGTTGTGTTATCTGCAATAAGTTGATACGCGGGGTCCAGCAATACACTATTGCTGGACAAGGTTATAGAAGGGCAAGCAATTCCACTTTCCAATCCATCGAGATCGGCTACAATCAGACGACTTTCCCCTGTATTTGGGTCGGTACGGCTGAACACCCCTTCTCGGGTTTGCGGATTTCGAAAGTAAAAACCACCGTTTATTTCTCTTCTTGCTGCAGTGGCAAAGCTGTAAAAATGTGATTTAGATGAAATGTCTGCGCCTGCATTTAGCGCAAGTTTAATATCTTCGTTAACATCAAGCGCTCCCCATACTTGGGACGGTGACGCGATGAACACATTCCCTTGGTCAATCAAGTTCTGCGCATCAATCCGCTGTACAGAGCGCGACGTGCCATTTTGCTGACGATACTCTGCCGTTGCATTTAAAAAGCCGTTTTCTCCAATAGCAAAGCCCTTATTCAACTGCACTTGAAAAAGTTCGCCGTCGCCTTCACTGTATCCGCCAACTTTCAGCGCAACATGCCCTCCATCACGAGCATCCTTAAGTACGAAGTTAATCACGCCTGCAATGGCGTCTGAGCCATATTGGGCTGCTGCACCATCTCGCAATACTTCGACTTGCTTTAACGCATAGGCAGGAATAACCGATATATCAGGCCCTTGGGCACCGTCAGATAAACCTCCGCCTAAAAACGTGATTACCGCAGAGCGATGGCGTCGCTTTCCGTTAAGCAGCAAAAGCGTGTGATCCGAGGACATGCCTCTAAGGTTCGCCGGCCTTACCAGGCTACTGGCATCATTGATGGGCTGATCGTTTACGTTTAACGAAGGAACCATCACGCTTAACATAGAAAGCACGTCTGAATTCCCCTGTGAGTTGAGGGTTTCAGAACCAATCACATCCAAAGGAACTGGTGAGTCAACAGCACTTCGAGGCGAGTTACGAGTACCGACGACCGCAATTTTTTCAAGTCCATTGCCTCCCTCGTCTGTTTTCTTTTCGGTATCTTGTGGCTGTGTTTCCTTCGCCACTAACGATGAGCGAGAACGAATACTTACCGCACCGCTTTCATCAGTCACTACCGCCAATTCAGTCCCTTCAAGAAGCTGTGCCAGCGCTTCATTCAGTGTGAACGTACCTTCCAATGCGTTTGTTTTCACTTTTTTTGCTAAATCAAAAGGAAAAAGCAATGTGGTATTTGCCTGTTTAGCTAGTTCGGTTAGCGCTTCATTGGCATTTTGTGCGGGTATTGAAAAGCTGTAAGCACCCAATTTTGGTTCGGTTTGGTCGGGTGATTGCGACGGGCTGTCTGTTTGTGCTTGAAGCGTTGGCGCTGGTGCTATTAAAAGAAAAAAGCCAGACGCTATGTGTAGTGCCGAGAGGGACAAAATACGGGAGAATTTGCACATTCTTTTTTGCGAAAGGCATTGGGCCGAACACGCTAGGGCATGCAGCTTTTCTATTGCCTTTTTGGTTTGCCTGCTTATCGCAAAATTGCTGTATTGCAAGATATAAAATCGATGTGCTTATTATTTTAATTATATTGTCACATTAAAGAAATTGATGCCAACTACGAATAGTAGAAAGCACCTATCTTTCAGAAATATTTAACTTTTCGCTAGCTTAAGCTCAATACTTGTTTCTGTGACTTTCTCGTAATTGATATTAAAGCTGCTCTTAAGTGCTGACAACAAACCGTCTATATCGCCTACCTTAAAGTAGCCCGCTACACGTCGCTTGCGCAGACTTTCATCCGAAATGTTAAAGCGAACGGGTGTATAGCGCCCAATCTCAGCTAATACGGCCTCTAGCGGTTCACCTTTAAATACAATCATACCTTGTTGCCACGCTAAATCGTCGTCAATGTCATTTTGAGACATGCTTTCACGGGCTTCAACTTTACCTTGCACTGTGGCTTTTTCACCTGCGAACATGAGAAGCCCTTCTTCAGCAACAGGACGTTTAGTGAAGAGCGACTCGTTGGAAGACGAAGCCTTAAAGCGATCTTTCACCAATACCTTTCCGTCGGTAACCACTAACTCAAACGCATTATCATCCACATATTGCATATTAAAAGCAGTTCCAACAGCGGTAACGGTGTTGTTGCCTGCAGTCACAGAGAACGGGCGAGACGTGTCGTGAGCCACTTCAAAGTGTGCCTCCCCTTTCAATAAAACGATATTGCGCGCCGTTGATGAGAAGTCTACGGTAACTACAGAGTTTGTATTTAGATGAAGTTTAGAGCCATCGGCTAGCGTCACGTTTTTCTGTTCGCCAACACCGGTTTGTACCTTTTGTGTTACCGCTGCGAATTCAGGGGTGCTATCTAGCCACGTGCGCTGAACCACTACCCCAACAGCAATTGCCATCACTAAAAATGTGGCCGCGATGCCCCAAACCGCTGTTTTAGGCATGTTGCGTTTTTTCGACGACTGACGTGAGGTAGGCTGCGGGAATAAACCGCTCAATTCATTTAATACCGACATGTCGTCCCACAAGCTAGCGGCGTCGAGCAAAGCTTGACGATGCGCATTACTTTCCGACAACCAAGCATCTAGCTCCGTCTTTTCGTCACTGTTTAAGCCGCGATCGAGACGGCTTATCCATAAGCATGCTTGCTCTTGGATATCTTCTTTGCTTGAAAACTGGCGAATATTGTTCATGTTAACTACGGCTTATGTCCTGAGTCGCGTTAGCAGTGGCACGGGGGGATGCACTGTCCTTTGACAGCTCGGCTAAGTACCTAGAGCACATCATTAAACCTTTGGCGACATGCTTCTCAACGGTGCTTTCGCTTAGCCCCACAAGCTCTGCAATCTCTTTTTGTCGCATGCCATATACTTTTTTCAGCAAAAATACGCGTTTTACATCAGCAGACAATGTATCTGTTGCTCGGCAAAAATGAATAAAACGCTCTTTGCTTTCTACATTTTTTTCTAAACTGTGCCCTACAAGTTCATAAGGCAAAATATCCATGTCATCGAGCTGCTGCTTATTTTTGTTTTCAGCTTTCGCAACATGGTTCAGCGCTAGATTACGCGCTGTCTTGAGCATATAGGTACGCTCATATTGTATTTCTTGTTTTAACTCTGCTTCGTAGCTTTTAATAAAAGCTTCTTGCACGATGTCTTCAATGTCGTCGGCGCCAACAATAGAACCTACCGCACGCATTAGCTTTGAGCGGTATTTTAAAAAGGTTTCAGCTACTGTCGACTTTCTCGTCATAATATTAAATGTTGTGTGTTTCGATTTGCTTACATTGGCATCAATAATGCCTGCTTTTTCGTTCTTTTTCACCTAATAAAATAAAAGGGGGCTAATGCCCCCTTAACTTTGAAACATTAAGTGAAAGTTTGGTTTATAGGTAATTGCTTACCTATTAAAAAGTGTAAACACCTCTTAGGTAGTAGAAGCCACCGTTTATACCAATTGGTGATGTTGTCGGATACGCTGAACCTGCAATCTGTGCGTAGGTGATACCACCTGCATCAGTGTTGTTTTCGTCAGGGTATTCATCAAACGCGTTCTTAGCACCAACAGTTACCGTGAACTCTTCAGTGAAGTTATATGCTACTTCAAAGTCGAACGTAATTTCAGAACCTACTTTGTCAATCGGCAATGCAGAGTCTAGGTGATCTTCGAAGATGCTACCGTAGTAGTTCATTCGCGCAAGGAAGCGCCAGTCGCCATTAGTGTGGTTAGCTGTTGCACTGTAACGTACCGCTGGAAGGTTATCTTCTAGCATGCGAATACGGAAATCAGAGATATTGTCCGACGCGCGGTCAACTTCTGTAGACGTCCAGTTATATGCAAGTGAGAACTTAGTTTCACCGCCCATCATATCCATCGAATAGTTCGCTACTACGTCTACACCTTCGGTGGTGGTGTCGAAGTCGTTAGTAAAGAAACTGATTTCAGAGAAGCTAGACGCATCGTTGATACCTTGCTCAAGCAGCGTGGCAATGTCTTCTTCAGTCAGCGCAATACCAGAGGCAGTACTGATACGGTCAGTCAGTTCGATGTTGTAGTAGTCTGCGGTAATGAATAGACCATTATCGAAATCGGCTACCACACCAAACGTGATACTTTCTGACTCTTCAGGCGTTAACTGCTCACCACCTTTAAGTTGGGACACTGGATCTGTCGGAGGCAGTGTTGCACGGTCAATAAGTTCACCACCTGTACCAAACGCGGTAGTTACGTTACGCACGTTGCTTTGACCAAGGGTAGGTGCTTTAAAGCCTGTTGAGAACGCACCACGGAAAGCAATGTTCTCAAGTGCTTGCCAACGGAAAGCAATCTTACCTTTCGTTGTGTCACCGAAATCAGAGAAGTCTTCATAACGTAGCGCACCGGCTAACATGAAGTTTTCAGTGATATACGCTTCTGCGTCAATGTACAGTGCGATGTTGTTGCGGGACACACGACCTTGGCTATTGGCCGCCAAGCCAGGGAAACCATTTGAGCCAATGCCAAAGCCTTGTGTCGCCAGCGGACCTATTTCATAAGAGGCAGTATCACCTGCAAAGCTCTCATAACTTTCGTTGCGATATTGGAAACCAGTTGCCACGAATAGTGGTTCATATAAACCAACATCGAACGGCTTAGTGAAATCAATATCAAGGGTTTGCTCAGACTGCGTATAGCGACCTGGGCTAAATTCTGTAGGTGTTTCTGGACCTAAAGACGGGTTGATGGTGTTGCTAATAGCAAAGTCAACTTCGTTTTGGCCAAGGTTCAAGCTCACGTCATACGTGATATCGTGGTCAAGTTCGCCTTTCGTACCAAAGACAAGTGACATATCTGTAACCGTACCACCGAAACGAGGTGTGAAACCACCTGGCAGCATTTCGTTGAACGCCCAACAGTCAGGATTGTTCTGAACTTCGTTAATATAACGCGGGTTCTCTAGTACGTTATCACCAACTACGATGTCGGTTGGACAGTTACCTGACATATCGCCGGTTAAATCACCAACAAGCAGTAGTTGCTCGCCATCGTCATTTGTACCACCATCGTTCACACCACCACGATTGTGTGGGTTACGGAAGTAGAAACCACCTTCAACTTCACGCTCGGCGTAGTTACCAAACATGTAAGCTTCTGAGGTAGCAGAAAGCTCTATACCTGCATTAGCGAAAAGTTTGATGTCGTGTTTGATCTCAGGTGAGCCCCAAATTTGCGCAGGATCTGCTACAAAAGTGTTCCCAGCCGCTATCAATGCAGCAGCGTCTGCACGCTGTACACTTCGAGATGTGTCGTCTGCAGTACGGTATTCAGCTGAAAGGTTAATAAAGCCTTTGTCAGATAGAGGAAGACCTACGTTACCCGACATCTGAATCATGTCGCCGTCGCCTTCGTAGAAAGAGCCGTAACGGGCTTCAAACGAACCGCCTTCTGATGCATCGTTAAGTACGAAGTTAATTACGCCCGCAATCGCATCAGAACCGTATTGTGCTGCTGCACCATCGCGAAGTACTTCCACTTGCTTTAATGCCGCTGCTGGGATAACAGAAATATCAGGACCTTGTGCACCGTCAGAAAGACCACCACCAAGGAAAGTGATAACCGCAGAACGGTGACGACGTTTACCATTTACAAGCACAAGCGTGTGGTCTGATGCCATACCGCGAAGGTTAGCAGGACGAACAAGCGTTGAAGCATCGTTGATCGGCTGGTCGTTTACGTTAAAAGACGGAACAACAGTCTGCATCATAGATACCATATCAGTGGCACCCTGCTGCTTAAACTCTTCGTCAGAAATAATATCAATTGGCACCGCTGAGTCAGCGACCGAGCGAGGCGCTGCACGTGAACCAACTACCGCAATTTGTTCAAAATCTTCGGCCTTAGCACTCTCTTCAGCTTCTTGCGCATAAACAGGTGCAGCGGCCATTACTGAAAACGCAGCTGATGCAGCTAATACGCCACGCACGTTTTTGGTCAATAAAGACAAGGTTGTATTCATGGTGGTTTCCCGGAGTTTCTCTAAGACACCTTCAGCGTTTTAAACACATTAAAAAAATGCTCAGAGTAGTTGTTATTTTTTACCTTCAACACTGACTCATTTGCGGTCAGATGGTGTTTTTTATAGAACGCAAGATATTAAAAAACAAACCTTTTTCGACAAAATAAAAATATTTTTTCACTCCGTAGAGGATTTTAATTTCTGACCTGTCTATATAATTTTTACGGGAATAAAAGTGCGGGATTTTTGGCGGGTTTTAATAAAAAAAGCCGACTATAAGCCGGCTTTTAAATCGTTTTTTACAAACCTAAAAATTTGTACATGGAAACAAGATTTACTCTGCTTCTTTGTACTTTGCAGCCGTTTCTTTAATAAGCGGTTGAAGCTCGTTTTGTTGGAACATTTCAATAATGATATCGCAACCGCCTACAAGCTCACCTTCAACCCATAGTTGCGGGAATGTCGGCCAGTTTGCATATTTTGGTAGTTCTGCGCGGATGTCTGGGTTTTGAAGAATATCTACATAAGCAAATGGTTCGCCACATGACATCAACGCTTGCGATGCTTGTGAAGAAAAGCCACAGCTAGGTAGTTTAGGAGAACCCTTCATATACAACAAAATTGGGTTTTCTTCGATTTGCTGCTTGATTCTATCTAGCGTTGATTGATTTTCAGTATTATCCATTTGATTCCTCTGAGCACAAAAGTGTATTCCCAGTTAGATGGGAATGCATGAATGATTTATCAAGGGAAAGGGTATCATAATTTTATGTTTAATTACCCATAGCTAAATTGATCTTTTCAACTTCTGAATCGTTATCTACCCATACATTGCAATACAAATTAGTGTCACATTTTAACTTTTGAAAAAAAATTCACATTTTTGTCATTGAGTTATAGGACTTTATCCCCACATTTGGGATATGCTTTAGCGTCTAGAGCAGTATATTGAACATAGAATTAATATGCACTTATTGAACAGGCGAAGATAAGTGGGCTTTAGACTACAATACTAAACCAACATGGAGACCGTCATGGCTTTTGAATTACCAGCATTACCATACGAACAAAATGCACTAGAACCGCATATTTCTGCTGAAACGCTTGAGTACCACTATGGCAAGCACCACGCTACTTATGTAACTAAGCTTAACGGCCTAGTTGAAGGTACTGACATGGAAAACAAAAGCCTAGAAGAAATCATCAAATCTTCTGACGGCGGTGTTTTCAATAACGCAGCGCAGGTATGGAACCACACGTTCTACTGGCACTGTCTAAGCCCGAATGGCGGCGGTGAGCCAACAGGCGCGCTAGCAGAAGCTATCAACGCGAAGTGGGGCTCATTCGCAGACTTCCAAGCAGCATTTAACGATAAAGCTGTTAACAACTTCGGTTCAAGCTGGACGTGGTTAGTTAAAACTGCAGACGGCAGCCTAGATATCGTTAACACAAGCAACGCGCAAACGCCTATTTCTGGCGACGACCTTACGCCAGTGCTTACTGTTGACCTTTGGGAACACGCTTACTACATCGACTACCGCAATGCGCGTCCTAAGTACCTAGAAAATTTCTGGGCGCTGGTTAACTGGGAATTCGCAAGCAGCAACTTTGCATAAGCAAAAGACTGAAGCGTTAAGCGCCTTGCGCTCTTAACAGCGTAAAGTATCAGTTATAAAAAGCCCCGCTTCCAAGCGGGGCTTTTTTTATGCACTGTTGTTCATTAAGTGACACTAAATTCTTATTAAAGTTGCATTTTTCATTAGACGAAAAGATTAAAAACTATACACAATAATTACTATCGTTTTCCCAAATACCTACTAAGCTGAAATTACGGGGTTCCGTATTTAAGGGGTATTCATGGGTATTTTTGAACACTATCAAAGTCGCTATGAAGAGCGAAAACAGGAAGAGTTCACCATTGGGGAGTTCCTTGAAATTTGTAAAGAGGATCAAACCGCTTATGCAAATGCAGCAGAACGTTTGCTACAAGCTATTGGTGAGCCTGAATTAATCGACACTGCCAACGACCCGGCACTTAGCCGCATTTTCTCAAACCGCGTTATTTCTCGTTATCCAGCTTTTTCAGAATTCTATGGCATGGAAGAAGCCATAGAACAAATCGTTTCTTACCTTAAACACGCCGCACAAGGTCTTGAAGAGAAGAAACAAATTCTCTATTTGCTCGGCCCAGTGGGTGGCGGTAAATCGTCTCTGGCAGAGAGACTTAAAGAACTTATGCAGCACGTACCTATTTACATGCTGAAAGGCTCGCCTGTTAACGACCATCCATTCTGTCTGTTTGATGTCAAAGAAGATGGCGACATTTTACAAAAAGAGTACGGCATTCCTAAGCGCTACTTAAAAACCATTATGTCGCCGTGGGCACGCAAACGCCTGCATGAATTCAATGGCGATATTACCCAGTTCAAGGTGGTTCGCGTTTATCCATCAGTGCTCGACCAGGTGGGTATCGCTAAAACCGAACCCGGTGACGAAAACAACCAAGATATTTCATCTTTGGTGGGTAAAGTTGATATTCGCCGCTTAGAACAATATGCACAAAACGACCCTGATGCTTACAGTTATTCAGGTTCACTATGTAAGGCCAATCAGGGCTTAATGGAATTTGTGGAGATGTTCAAAGCACCGATTAAAGTGCTGCATCCACTTTTAACTGCTACACAAGAGGGTAACTACAACCCAACAGAGGGCTTCTCTGCGCTTCCCTTCGATGGGCTTATACTTGCGCATTCAAACGAATCTGAGTGGCAATCGTTTAGAAACAATAAGAATAACGAAGCCTTCCTAGACCGTGTCTATATAGTAAAAGTACCGTACTGTTTGCGAGTACGTGAAGAAATTAAGATCTACAAAAAGTTACTAGACAGCAGCGAGCTTAACGGCGCGCCCTGTGCGCCAGACACGCTAGAGTGTTTAGCGCAGTTTACTGTGTTATCGCGCTTGAAAGAGCCAGAGAACTCCAGTCTATTTTCTAAAATGCGCGTGTATGATGGCGAGAGCCTGAAAGACACCGACCCGAAAGCCAAGTCTTATCAAGAGTACCGCGACTACGCCGGTGTCGATGAAGGCATGGAAGGGTTATCCACCCGCTTTGCATTTAAGATTCTCTCCAGGGTTTTTAACTTCGATCATCAAGAAGTGGCGGCAAACCCAGTCCATTTGTTTTATGTACTGGAGCGTCAAATTGAACGGGAGCAGTTCCCTCAAGAAACCGCTGATAAGTATTTGGAGTTTTTGAAAGGCTACCTCATTCCTCGCTACGTGGAATTCATTGGTAAAGAGATTCAAACGGCTTACTTAGAATCGTATTCTGAATATGGGCAAAACCTGTTTGACCGCTATGTAACCTATGCTGATTTCTGGATCCAAGACCAAGAGTATCGCGACCCAGAAACCGGACAGCTGTTCGACAGAGCGTCACTGAATGCTGAGTTAGAAAAGACAGAGAAGCCTGCGGGAATAAGTAATCCGAAAGACTTCCGTAACGAAATCGTTAACTTTGTTTTGAGAGCCCGTGCAAATAACGGCGGCAAAAACCCAGCATGGACCAGTTACGAAAAACTTCGCACCGTGATTGAGAAGAAAATGTTCTCTAACACGGAAGACTTACTGCCGGTTATTTCTTTCAACACCAAAGGCTCTGCAGAGGAGCAGAAAAAACACGACGACTTTGTAAATCGTATGACCGAGAAGGGATATACGCAAAAACAAGTTCGGTTGCTGTGTGAATGGTACCTGCGCGTACGTAAAGCGTCTTAGCGCTAAACGCATGTGGTGCTGAAGCGCGTGTAATGCGTGCTTCAGCACGGGTATTTGTAGTTCACAACAAGACAAGCAGGTGTGTATGGCGCATTTTATTGACCGAAGGTTAAACAGCAAAGGTAAGAGTACGGTAAACCGCCAGCGCTTTATTAAGCGTTACAAACAGCAGATAAAGCGTGCTGTTTCTGATGCAGTGGGTAAACGTTCTGTTACCGATTTAGATTCTGGCGAGCAAATTAGCATTCCAGCCAGAGATATCTCTGAACCTATTTTTCATACCGGCCGCGGCGGCAGTAGAGATATTGTCCACCCCGGCAACGACCAATTCACAGCGGGTGATAAAATTGATAGGCCGCCAGGCGGCGGTGGCAAGGGCGCAGGCGAAGGCGACGCTAGCAATGAAGGCGAAGGCCAAGATGAGTTCGTATTTTCTATATCCAAAGACGAATATTTAGACCTACTTTTTGAAGATTTAGCGCTTCCCAACTTAAAGAAAAATCAATTTGATAAAGTCACCCAATACGAAACTTATCGCGCAGGTTATCAGACCGATGGCGTGCCAAGTAATTTAGATATTGTTCGCTCACTCAAAGGCTCTGTGGCAAGGCGTATTGCCTTAAGCGGAAGTGATAGAAAGAAACTGAGAGAGCTTGAAGAAAAACTTGCACTGCTTATAGAAGACAAGCACGACAATACGTTAGCCATAAATGCATTAAAAGAAGAAATTGAAGCACTTAAAGCCAAAATAGCCCGAGTGCCTTTTATTGATACTTTCGATTTGCGCTTTAAGAACTATGACAAGCGTCCGCTTCCCTCAAGCAAAGCCGTAATGTTTTGCTTAATGGATGTATCTGGCTCTATGGACCAAGCCACCAAAGACATGGCTAAACGGTTTTATATCTTGCTGTATCTCTTTTTGACGCGAACCTACGAAAATGTAGACGTGGTGTACATTCGTCATCACACGCAAGCAAAGGAAGTAGACGAGCACGAGTTTTTCTACTCTCAAGAAACCGGCGGCACTATTGTTTCAAGTGCATTGAAGCTAATGGATGAAGTCGTTCGCGAGCGCTACAGCGATGGAAACTGGAATATCTATGCAGCACAAGCGTCAGATGGCGATAACTGGGCTGATGACTCGCCACAGTGTCGTGACTTGCTTACCGCTAAACTGCTACCCGCAACCCGTTACTATGCCTATATAGAGATAACCGAGAGGCAGCACCAAAGTTTGTGGCGAGAATACGAGAAAGTGGCCGCCACTCACGACAACTTTGTATGTAAGCACATACAAACACAGGCCGACATCTATCCTGTGTTCAGAGAGCTATTCAAACGCTCTGAACAAGATGCGCAGCAAGGAGCCTAATATGACAACCGACGCTATGGCAAAAGAAAACAGCAAGCCTGAAACATCAAAACGCCACTTATTAAGCGATGGGCCCGACTGGACGTTTCCACTTATCGAAGAGTATGAGCAACATATCGATCGCATCGCCAAAAAATTTAAGTTAGACACCTATCCCAATCAAATTGAGGTGATCACCGCAGAGCAGATGATGGATGCTTACGCCAGCATCGGCATGCCGCTTAACTACACGCACTGGAGCTTTGGCAAAAAGTTTATTCAAACTGAGCAACAATACCGTCGTGGACAAATGGGGCTGGCTTACGAAATCGTCATTAACTCTGACCCCTGCATTGCGTATTTAATGGAAGAGAACACCATTACCATGCAAGCGCTCGTTATGGCTCATGCGTGCTACGGTCACAACTCATTCTTCAAAGGCAACTACTTATTTAAAACCTGGACCGATGCCAGCTCTATCATCGACTACCTGGTCTTTGCTAAAAACTACATTGCTAAATGCGAACAAAAATATGGATTTGATGAAGTCGAAAATATGCTCGACTCGTGCCACGCGCTAATGAATTACGGCGTTGACCGATACAAACGCCCGCAGAAAATTTCGTTACAAGAAGAGAAAAACAGACAAGAAGAGCGCGAGGCCTACCTGCAATCGCAAGTGAACGAGCTTTGGCGCACCCTGCCAAATAGCCCGCATAGCAAACACAAAGAAAAAATTCGTTTTCCACAAGAACCGCAAGAAAACCTGCTTTATTTTATTGAAAAAAACGCACCTTTACTTGAACCTTGGCAACGTGAAATTGTGCGTATTGTACGGAAAGTTTCGCAGTATTTTTATCCGCAAAAACAAACCCAAGTAATGAATGAAGGATGGGCCTGTTTTTGGCACTACCACATTCTAAATGAGATGTATGACGAGGGTTTGGTCAGCGACCGCTTCATGATGGAGTTTTTGCACAGTCATTCAAGTGTCGTAATGCAGCCAGAGTACAACAGCCCTTATTACTCTGGCATCAATCCGTATGCGTTAGGCTTTTCCATGTTCATGGATATTAAACGGGTGTGTCAGTCTCCCACTGAAGAAGACTATAAATATCTTCCAAGTATTGCGGGAAAAGACTGGCTTGAGACCGTGCATTTCGCCATGGAAAACTTTAAAGACGAAAGTTTTATCAGTCAGTTTTTATCGCCTAAAGTTATTCGCGACTTTAAGTTATTCGCCCTTGAAGATGACACCACCAAGCCCTTTATTGCGGTGAGCGCTATTCATGACGAAATGGGTTATCAAATTATTAAAGAGAAGCTGTCTGCTCAATACAATTTGAGTAATTTAGAACCCAACATTCAGGTACATAACGTTGATGTAAGAGGCGATCGTTCGCTTACTCTTCGCTATATTCCTCAACGAGGAATTCCGCTAGGCGATTCAAAAGATGAAGTTATGCGCCACCTGCACAGGCTGTGGAAATTTGATGTACGTTTAGAGCAAGACAATGGTGATGATGGTACTGACGTGATATCAGAGTGTAAACGTGCACCGCAGGCGTAAGCCTGCGGTCAGCCATCAGAACAAGATTTTAAGCCGCCTTTGCACTTTCCATTTCTTTTCTGGAACACAGTAGCAGTGACAGTGCGCCTATTGCTGCAAAAACGGCTGCGGTAACGAACGTCTCATAGGCGTTAGTGCCTTGCTGCCACTGCTGCCCTGCCAAGTAGTTTCCAAATGCGCCACCTAATCCAAACGCTATACTGATGTATACCGCTTGCCCTCGGCTTTGATACGCCTTCGGCAGGAACTGGTGGATAAAATGCACCGATACCGCATGCGTTAAACCAAAGCTTAACGCATGAATAAGCTGACTCAACACAATCACCATAAAGGTATCAGCGAATGCCGCCATGACATACCAGCGAAGCCCTGTCAGTGCGATGCTCACAAACAATAAATTCCACACGCCAAACTGGCTAATCAGACGGCGGGCAATAAGAAATATCCCCACCTCGGCAAGTACCCCAAGCGCGATAAAGATGCCAGTTTGTTGGCCGCTGTAATCAAGGTCGCGCATGTAAAGTGCGAAAAATCCGTAATACGCACCAAAGCTAATTTGCAAGCACGCTGAAGCGAATATAAAGATGGCGAAAGGTTTTTGTTTGGCGTATTTCCAAATACTTCCCGCCGTAGACGTTTCAGGTGCAGCTTCTTTGGGCGCACGTATGAACAAGGTACTGATGAACAGTAACGCGAGTACGCCAATACTGGCGTGCACTGGCGTGTCGGTAGAAAAAATATCTAGGGCTTTACCCACACCTACCGTCAAACAAATAAAGCCAACGCTCCCCCATAGCCTTACCTGCCCATACGTGGCATTGGTTTTCGCCACCGTGTTCATCGTGATAACTTCAAGTTGAGGCAACACCGCTGTCCAGAACATCATCATCAACCCGAAAGCCAACGTAAGCCCCCAAAAACTGGTGAAGTAAAACACCGAACTGAAAGTTAGTACGGTGAGCAAGCAGCCTAAACGCATTACGCCAATGGCATTACCCGTTTTATCGGCCACGCCAGCCCACAGGCCTGGCCCTAAAATACGCGCTAGCGTTATAACAGCAAAAAGTTCACCGATTTCGGCAGAGGAAAATCCCCGCCCATCAAGGAAGATACCTAAATAAGGCACAAGCACGCCAAGCTGACCGAAGTAAAGCCAGTAGGTGATAGCAAGAATAAAGAGGCCGGTTTTGCTGCTTGCTGGGCTCGCCGCAGTATTGTTGGCATCGTTTAGGCCATTTGGTGACAATTCACATCTCCATATGCAAAAACGCCACTAGCGCAGAACCGGCAGTGGCGAATGATAGAATTAATTAGCGCAACATGCGCTCATGCTGCGTGTATCTTTAATCCGCGTTAACGTCGCAGTCTTGGCATTGCGGTCTTGCGATTTAAAAAACTGCTATGCCTGACCCGCAATTGGTTTCGTGGTCGACTGCACACCGGCATTTTGCGCGCGGTGGCGTAGCAGATGATCCATCAATACCAGTGCCAGCATGGCTTCAGCAATAGGTACAGCACGGATACCCACACACGGGTCGTGACGACCTTTGGTGACGATATCGATTTCTTCATTGTCTTTATTGATAGTTTTACCGGGAACCGAAATACTTGAGGTCGGCTTAAGCGCCATGTGTACTTCAATATCCTGACCGGTAGAGATGCCGCCTAGCACGCCACCTGCATGATTAGATGTGAATCCTTCAGGAGTAAGCGTATCGCGGTGTTCACTGCCTTTTTGATTAATAACATCAAAACCATCACCAATTTCCACGCCTTTCACTGCGTTAATTCCCATCATGGCGTGGGCGATTTCAGCATCTAGCCTATCGAAAACAGGCTCGCCTAGGCCTACAGGCACATTCTTCGCAACAACCGATACCTTCGCGCCAATGCTGTCGCCTGACTTTTTAAGGTCTCGCATGTACTCGTCCAGCGCGTCTAGCTTAGACTCATCAGGACAGAAAAACGGGTTAGTGTTGGTTACGCTGTGATCAACCTTATCTACTGTTACCGGCCCAAGCTGAGACAAATAGCCTAATACTTCAATACCGTGCACTTCTTTAAGGTACTTTTTCGCAATACCACCTGCGGCTACGCGAATAGCCGTTTCACGTGCAGACGAACGACCACCACCGCGATAGTCACGGCTTCCGTACTTTTGATCGTAGGTATAGTCAGCGTGGCCTGGACGAAAGCGGTCCTTGATATTGCCGTAATCTTGGCTTCGCTGATCTTTATTTTTAATCAATAAACCAATACTGGTGCCAGTAGTTTTACCTTCAAATACGCCAGATAAAATTTGTACTTCATCGTCTTCTCTTCGCGCAGTAGTATAACGAGAGGTGCCGGGCTTACGTCTGTCTAAATCGACCTGAAGATCTTCTTCAGTGATCTCAAGTCCTGGAGGGCAACCGTCTACTACACCGCCAATTGCAATGCCGTGGCTTTCACCAAACGTGGTTACAGTGAAAAGTTTTCCGAAGCTGTTACCTGACATAATTAACTATTAATCCTTACTACTAAAATACTGTACTAGTGTGTCTTTGCGCACGGCGAAAATACCTGAACCACCGTTATCGAATTCAAGCCAAATCACTTCTAACCCGGGGAACCTTTCGCTCATGTGCACTTCGCTATTTCCAACTTCAACGAATAACCAGCCACCGTCATTAAGGTAAGTTGGCGCCTCTTTAAGCATGATATCAACCAGTTCCAGACCGTCTTCACCTGCGGCAAGGGCAAGCTCAGGCTCGTGGTGATACTCTTCAGGCAAGTCAGCCATGTCCTCTGCGTCAACATAAGGCGGATTAGACACGATAAGGTCGTATTTCTGCCCTTCTAAACTTGAAAACAGGTCAGACTGAATGGGATAAACACGGTGACTAAGACCATGCTCCTGAATATTAATATCGGCCACTTCCAATGCATCTGTGCTGATATCAACGGCATCTACCTGCGCTTCTGGGTATGCATGAGCAAGCGCAATAGCAATACACGCACCGCCCGTGCACATATCAAGAATACTGTTAGGCGTCGATTCTACAAATGGCGCAAACTCTTTTTGAATAAGTTCAGCAAATGGAGAGCGAGGAATGAGCACTCGCTCGTCTACGTAGAACGGCATACCGCAGAACCAGGCTTCGTTTGTGATATAAGGTAATGGCATGCGAGTTTGCACGCGCTTTAAAACAAGCTCTGCAATCTTCTCTCGCTCGCTTTTCGTTAAGCGAGACGTCATTACGCTGTCCCCAACTTGTTCCAATATAGGATGAGGCAAATGTAAGGCTTGCATAACTAGGCTTGTCGCTTCATCCCATGCATTGTCAGTACCATGACCAAAGTACAAGGCCGCATCGTTAAAACGGCTGGTTGCCCATCGTGTCATATCTAACAGGGTATGCAGATCTTCAATGGCTTCTTCAAGGTAAAACTTATCGGTCATGGCGTTTGGGTACATCAAAAATTTCAAAGCTGGTATCATACCCAAACTTCATACCGATTCACATAATTAACTACGTACCGAATCTTTCTATTCGTTATAATTTAGGCGTTTTGAATCGTTAAACTCGAGTGTATTTACCCAAGCTATCGTTGATGAAAACCTTTAAAAAAGAACTCAAAGCATTGAAGAAGCAACTTTCTGAACCTCATCGCCATAAAAGTCAGGCGAGACAGGAAGGCGCCCGTAATGGAAATATGTCTACGAATACCGAGGAAGAGACCTTTTCATTTGCCGATGCAATGCAGGGAGTGACGCCTTTATCACAGGATAAAGTGGAGCCTGATAAGCAAGTTGAGTTATTTAAGAAGTCACAGCAGGTAAAAGGTAAACATCTAAAACACAGTAAGCAATTAGCGGCAAGCTTCGACTTTTCTGATATGTACCAGGCAGCGTTGCCGCAAGAAGGGCCCATGCGCTTTTGCCAAGAAGGTGAGTCTACGCATATTTTGAAGCAGCTGCGCCGTGGCGACTACTCGCCAGAAATGACTTTAGATTTACATGGCCTTACCCGAGAGATGGCAAAAGCCGAGCTTGCCGCACTTATTCACACGGCAAGAAAAGAACTGATAGATTGCGTGTGTGTAATGCATGGTTTTGGTCAGGGCGTGCTAAAAGCCGCCCTGCCCCATTACTTAGTTCAGCACCCACACGTACGTGCATTTCATCAAGCGCCCCTCGAATACGGTGGACAAGCAGCACTACTGGTACTCATCGACATACCGCTTCAAAACAACAAGCGTTAATTTGCACCTGGACAGCCATACATGGTGACTTATTTGTCTTCATCTGCACTGTTGTGCATAAACAAATAAGTGTAATACATCATCATCGCTACAATAATGCCTATACCGAGTAGTGAGCCCCATACTACGGGGTCTTTCATCATAGTCCACAACATAAGTAATCTCCTCTTCAACTAAGTAAATAGTAGAAGAGGCGTTAGATAGAGGATGTGATCCAGATCAAATTCGATTTCTAGTCGTTAGCTGTCGGCCTAATTATTTGATCCAGGTCAACATACAGTTAATACCAATCCCCATATTTGTCGCGCCATCACAATTGGGGCTTTGCCATACTTAGTTGTAACGATTGAATATGTTCAGGTTTCCCTCATAACCAAGCAAGGCCTCCGCATTACGGCACAGCTGCTCCATCGACTCACTAACTTGTATATCAAAATTTGGGGGTGTTGCTCGAAGACTGTGTTGAAAGATTTTGGCGTTTACATGGTTCGCAAGCAAAAGAAAACCCAAACACCCATACGTTCTCAGAAAGGGAAGCCGTGAGCAAAGTTGAGATGCGGCAGTATGTGTAATCGTTAAACTTTTGTCGGGAATAGATAGAATTACCCACTTATCAAGTTTCTGACCCTCTCTTGCGATATTCCTAAACCATCCGTCGACAACGCTATCGTCGTATACATTGCTTGGTATATCAAATAGAACATTGTTGACGTTGAAAAAACGGTATTGATGCTGACTACCTACCATGGCTACCTCCTGTTATGCCTTCATTCAATTGGTAGAGTGGAGCACTGAGCAAAGATCAGTTTTGACAGGGCGAATTCGCCTAGTTAGGACTGTTATGGCTATCGTCTGGCATTATTGAACTGATTAACATTGTGGGCCTGCAGACAAGCAAGTACTTTTTCACTCAACCACAGTGTTGCCTGAGCAGTGTCGTCAAAGTATTCGAATGCTAGTGTTGAAGATTCATAAACACGAGACCAAAACTTCTTTTGCATTGCCACACCTTCTGGTTCATGAAGCACCACTGCCGTGACGATTAGTCCCAATGCTACGGCTTTACTAACAATTTCTTGCCCAGCGTTAGTAGCCTCCATGGGCGCAAGTGCTAGACCATGCACATTTACTAAGCTTCCCCAACACGGTGTATCAATATTCTTTCTTTGTGCGCCAACCACACGCTCATACTTTTGCATGAACTCAAGATTAAACGGACCTACTAAGTCTATATGTAGAATATTTTGCTCTGCTTGAAAATGAGCGTGAACCTCTCCATGCGCACTAAACTTGTCTATATCCATACGTTCCTCCACTTGAAAAGTATAGAACAAGATCAGGGCCAGATAAATTTGTTGCATATTTAGGGATAGAATTAATTCACAAAAAGGTATTGCAAATCATTCTCATTTACACTATCTTGTAAATGCCTGTTCGACGTTGGGTAAAAAACGGTCTTGGCTTAGCGTCGCTGAGGGATAGACGCCCGTCTATCCCTCAATTTTTTTTCTTCAATATATTTTTCTACTTATTTTAATCAACGTTCATAGACGCATAAAAAAAGCGACTATCACGTCGCTTTTTCTCGCTTCTTTAATTTAGCTAAACAGCTTCATAAACCAACCTTTTTGAAGATCTTCCTCGCAGGTTTTAAGTTGAGTAGCATAGCGCAGCGAGCGCGCTTTAACTTTTGACGCCACTTTCTTCAGCCACGGCTTTCTATCATAGCTTCTGCGTTTGTACCCGCCCCATCCTTCGTGATAGTTAAGGTATTGCGCATAGGCGTCCCATTTAGAAATACCGTTCACTTTTTGCGACTTGTAAATAAACCATCCCATAAAGTCGATAGCGTCCTCGAAATCATCACGATCCGCACCACTGTTATCTGTTTCTCTCATATAGTCAGACCAAGTAGGTGTTTTCGCTTGTGAATAGCCATAAGCCGAACTAACACGCCCCCAAGGAATGAGCCCGAAGAAAACGTAATCACGCGGTGGAAGCGCATCGTGGCGGAAGGAACTTTCTTGATACATCATGGCCATTGGAACATGTATAGGCACACCCCATTTATCGCGGGCATCAGCAGCTGCATCATACCAATCGTCCTTTTCGTAGAATATTTCGCACAAATTACTGATGTCTTTAGGAGGCGTAGTTGCACACCCAGCGATAAACAGCGGAAAAAGAACGATGAGAGTTGATAAAAAAACAACCAATTTTTTGAACTTTTGGTTCATAGCTTGTCTTAACTAATGTTCTAGTAAAATGTGTGTTTCCCTGGAACCCTTCGATGCCTGACCTATGTCAGGCATTTTTTTTTGCTGGGGCCTCAGCGAAATAATCACGAATAAATGTATCAAAGTCTTTAACATCAGCAGCTTCTATTTCTTTTTGAGCAGCAAACGACACGTCAGCTTGGGCAGCAAAACCAGCAGCATCCGTATCCGTGTATTCAAAAGACTTCATCTCAGCTTGATAAGCTTGTGCCAGTTCTAAGCCCAACATGCCATTATCTTTGTCACTTTCTAGCAAAGTAGCAAGTAGTTTACCTGACGGTGTTAGCGCCGGATCCGCCACTTTTTCAGCCTCGACGTTCACCGCTTGTGTATAACGCGACGTATCATTGGCTAAATCGAGTAATTCGGCCGCTTGCTCGAAGGACTTAAACAGAGAGGCACACCATTTAGGTAGTGAAATATTTTCTCCGCCATTTTGCAGGAGCAAATCAGGGTTTCGCCCTTCTAACACCACTTTATTCATATTCTCTTTAGCTTCTTTAAGCTGCGCTTCGTCAAGTTCTGCACTTGGCATTAGTAAGCACGCCACTAAGAAAACATCTAAGAAATCGAATTGCGTCTGTGAAATACCAATTGCCGAAAATGGATTTACATCTAGAGCGCGCACTTCAATGTAGCTGATACCGCGTCTAACCAAAGCGTCTGTTGGCTTTTCCATTGACTGAGTGGGCTGCTTAGGGCGTATAGGCGAGTACAGTTCATTTTCAATTTGAATGATGTTGCGACTTAACTGTTGATAATTGCCCTCTTCGCCTGCAGCAAACTGGCTGAACCGGGATGACGGCGTATTCATCGCATCGCGCAGCAAGGTGACATAGTTGTCTAGCTTGTTGTAACAAATCTTAAGCGATGATTGCTCTGCACTTGTGTAGCCTAAATCACTCATGCGAAGTGATGTCGCGTATGGCATGTATACCGTGCCCTTACCAACCTTTTTAAAAGGTAACGCATGCTGCTTACCTTTTAAAAACGATCCACATAGTGCAGGGGATGCACCGTACAAATAAGGAATAAGCCAACACAACCTGCGGTAGTTGCGGATAAGCCCAAAATAATCGGCTGAAGTCTGCTCTTGAGAATGTTCTTTTCCGTTCAGTTCAGCCCATAGCTTCCAAAACATTTCGGGAAGAGAAAAGTTGAAATGCACGCCGGCAATTGCCTGCATCATACTGCCGTAGCGGTTTTTAAGACCAATGCGATATACACGCTTCATCTTGCCCACATTTGACTCACCAAAATAGGCGATGGGAATGTGCGCTTCATCATCTATAAAGCATGGCATACTTAGCGGCCATATTTGCTCTTCACCAATATTATCAATAACGAATTTATGGATATCTTTTAACTGAGAAATCGTTTTGGCAGCACTGTTTTCTGGCGGCGTAATGAATTCAAGCAACGATTCAGAAAAGTCTGTTGTGATTGAATCATGGGTTAGCGCAGATCCCAGCGGTTTAGGATGGGGTGTTTGTGCCAACGTACCGTTCGGGTTTATACGAAGGGCTTCGCGCTCAACGCCGCGCTTAATATCTTTTAGCGCAGCGAGAAATTCGGGTGACTTAAGCGCAGCAATGCGCGCTTCAAAACGGGATGAGTCTACAGTCAAAATGGTGGTCCGTTATGTCAATATAGCCCCCTGTTATGGGGGGCAATAATGTAAATTCAACAAAAATCAATCTATCAGTTTAACGTTTCTCGGGTATTACTCTCTACTGATAACTCGATAATTGGCATCGATAGCGCGTTTAACTGAGGCAAAATTTTAGCTTTATCGCCTACTACAATAATTTGCATCTTATCAAGATTCAAATATTGCTTTGCCAAGGTATCCATCGTTTTCTTATCAATATTGTTGATAATAGCAAGCTGCTCTTCACGATAGCCTTTATCAAGACCATAGCTAAGCAATTGCCTTAAAAAGCGCGCTTTACTGGTAGGTGTTTCAAATTCAAGTGCGTCGCTTAACGTAAAGGCATTGCGCATGAACGCAATTTCTTCCTCGGTTACACCTTCAGTGCGGTAGCGATTAATCTCTTTTAAAATTTCAGCGATACCTTCACCTGTGTTAGCAGCAGTGAGGTCGGTACTTGCTTCAAACCAGCCAAGGGTTTTGCCACCAACGAAACCACTATTTGCTCCATAGGTGAAGCCTTTATCTTCTCGAAGGTTCAGATTTATGCGGCTATTAAATGCTCCCCCTAATGGAAAGTTCATAAGGCGAGACTTAAAGTGATCGCCTGTCGCATCAAAAGGTAAGCTTCTATCAACAATAAATACTACCGACTGAACCGCTTCTGGGCTATCCACTAGGAAGATTTGGTTTTCTTCGTACTTGGGAAAGTCGCTGTAATCAGCAAATTCATAGGTATTCCCCTTCCATTGACCAATAAAGTCTAGTGTATTCACCATGTCTTTTTTCGGTAAGTTACCAACAACGACGATACTCGCTTTATCTGGCGAATAGTAATTGGCATAAAACGTTTTAACATCTTCCAACGTGATATTCTGCACAGTTTGCAGCGTGCCTTCATCCGGCAGGCTGACACGGTTCTCTTCACCAAACAAAACGAGGTCACGCGCGCGGCGGGCTAAGCTAGACGGCGTTTTCGCTTGTTGCTGCAAGCCTTGTACAACACGCTCTTTCATGCGGTCAAAATCTTCTTGGGTGAACGCAGGGTTGAACAGCTTTTCTTTCAATAGCGCTAGGGTTTCATTTAAATGCTTGGTTAAAGTAGACACGTAAACCTGTGAGTATCTACCTGCAGTACTAAATCGGATAGCGCTACCCAGTTTTGCAAGTTCGCTAGCTAATTCTTCATTGCTGTAATGCTTTGTAGTTTCATTCATAAGTAACGCGGTTAAGTAGGCCGTACCCGCTTTACCTTCAGGGTCTAGCAACATGCCGCCATCCATACCTAATGTAAGCGTTACCGTTGGCGTTTCGGTGCTGGTTACGCCAAGTATTTCAATGCCGTTAGCAAGTTCAGATTCCCAATAATCAGGAACTTCCACAACCGGTGCCTCACCGGCTTTCGGCATTACGCTTCTATCAAAGCTAGGGGCGGTATGGGTAGATAGGGCACTGGAAAAGGCTTCGTCATCAGACACATCTACCGTATCGATTTCAATATTTCTCACCGGACGTTCAAAGGTCTGCTTAGCCGCAGCGAGCTGAACCTGCCCTTTGGGCACCACGCTTAATACAACGCTATTGGCGTCTTTAATATATTTATTGTAAACACGCATAACGTCTTCAGCAGTTACGGCGTTATAACGCGCAATATCTTCGGCAATCAAATCTGGCGCTTGGTAAAAGGTTTCGTTAGCGGCGAGGGCTGACACTTTGCCAGACACACTTTGTAAGCCAAATACCGTACGCGCTTCAATTTGTCCTTTTGTACGCGCTAAATCATCTGCCGTTACACCACGTGCCTCAAACTCTTTTAGGGTTTCATTCAGTACGTTCTGGAGAGTAGAAAGTGAGGTAATTTTTGCAGGGTTAGCCAAAGCGAGTAGCTGGAATTCACAGGCAAGTTCGCGGCAAGGGTGAGACACCACGGCTTGCACCGCCATGCCTTCTTTCACTAGGTTTTTGTAAAACAGTGAGGTTTTTCCACCGCCTAAAATATCGGCCAATACGTCCAGTGGCGCTTCGTCTTCATGGCGACCATACACTGTAGGATAAGTTATTTGCAGAAGCGGAAGATGAACTTTATCTTCTAACGTTACATAACGGGTTTCGTCTAGCGTTACTGGCTGAGGCTCAGGCTCTTCTACTTTAGGTCCTGATGGGATTTCCCCAAAGTACTTGTTCACCCACGCTTTGGTTTTGGCTACGTCGATATCGCCACCAATAGTTAGGACCGCATTGTTCGGGCCATACCAGCGCTTAAAAAAGGCTTTTAGGTCATTGACGTCAACCCGGTCTAAATCTTCTACATAGCCGATAGTCATCCACGAGTATGGGTGCCCTTCAGGATATAGCGCTTCACCATTAAGCTCGAAACGCAATCCATACGGCTGATTGTCCACACGCTGCGCACGCTCGTTTTTAACCGTTTCTCTTTGGTTTTCAAACTTAGTTTGGTCTACGGCTTCTAACAGATAGCCCATTCTGTCAGATTCTAGCCAAAGGACTTTCTCCAATTGGTTAGCCGGTACGGTTTCAAAATAGTTTGTGCGATCGGTATTGGTTGTGCCGTTTAAGTTACCGCCCGATTCCGTAATAACCTTAAAATGCTGCTCATCGGCAACGTGTTTTGAGCCTTGAAACATCATGTGCTCAAAAAAGTGAGCAAAACCCGATTTACCTACCTCTTCTCGCGCAGAGCCAACGTGATAGGTAACGTCAACATGAACCAGTGGATCAGAATGGTCTTCGTGGAGAATGACGGTAAGTCCGTTTTCTAATGTGTACTTTTCGTAAGGAATAGACACGGTGTTCGACGAATCAGCTACGGTGTTTAGTTGGTTATTCGTCTTCTCTTCCTGTACGTGCTGACACGCTGTTACTGCAATGACGCCTATGGTCATAACGAAGGTACGTAGGGTCAGTTTTCCTGACATGATGATTCCTTTTAAATTACTACACATTCTTCACTCTGCCTTTTCACTCTATATTCACTGAGTGGTACTTGGCTTATTGGGTGAAAACAGAGGTTGCTATCTCTATAGCGCAAGCGAATTTTCGAAGACTACCAGACTTTTTAGCGCTTTACTTGCTTCGACTTTGCTATGATTGTATTAATTTGTGTATTTCTGAAATACACTTACACTTCATAGTCTTTTGTAAAATAGGCTTTAGCCAGTTGAATTCGCTAAGTGGTACGAATGAACTGACAAACGGTTTCCATTTGGAATAGAAATAGCCCAATAGAAGTTGCGAAATAAAAAGGATAGTTGCATGGATCAGTCAACAACAGTAGTCGATATTGATTTTGGAATGTCACAGCTAAGTGGAAACAAAAAACTGTTGTTCACCCTACTTGGTAAGTTTACAGACGAATACCGTTCTCTTGATGCTGACTTGCAGGCGCATGTTGCTAAGGGCGATTTTAATGAGGCTTACTCTCTTGTTCACACACTAAAAGGCGTGACAGGAAACCTAGGGCTTTTTGCTTTGCACAATGCGAGCAAGCCTGTAGAAAGCGGCTTTAGAAACGACAAACGCGTTGCTGAACAATACCCTGCTTTTATCGCAGTACTAGATGAAACCATTGCTGCGGTTGATGCGTTGATCAAAGAGCCAGAAGTCACAGCTTCTGCCCCGGCACCGGCGAATGGAGCAGCAGCTGAGCAAGCGCGAAAACAGTTAATGACAGCGCTGAAAGCGAGCGAGTTTATCGCCCAGGACAAACTGGATGAATGGCTAGATGCCCTTGCCCTACCACAAGAAAAGCGCTCGGCTATTATCGATGCGGTAGACGAACTTGACTATGAAGAAGCCATTTCAGAGTTAGAAAATAGCTAGTGCAGCCGATCCCCGTTCTCTTTGAAAATACAGACCTCATTATTGTTAACAAGCCTATTGGCATTGCTATGCACGATGCCACTAATGAGGCAGATGTTAGAGAAAATATTGCCGAAAACGGCGAACCAGAAAAAATAGACGGCATTGTCACCCGATTAAAAAAGCAGTTAGCCGTAACAGAACTGCATCTTTGCCACCGCTTAGATACGGGCACGTCGGGCTGCTTGTGTCTTGCTAAAAATGCAGCTGTAGCCGGAGAAATTGGCGAGCTTTTCTCATCACGACGTGTGAGCAAATACTACTTGGCGCTAAGTGATCACAAGCCTAAAAAGAAACAAGGCATGATAATGGGCGATATGAAAAATCGTCGAGGCGGCCAGCGGATTTTGCTAAAAACCACAGAAAACCCGGCTATCACTCAGTTTTTCAGTAGCGCGGCTAAGCCCGGTACCCGAGGGTTTATCGTTAAGCCTCACTCGGGGAAAACCCATCAAATTCGTGTTGCGCTTAAAAGCATTGGCGCACCTATTTTGGGTGATACACTTTATGGGGGTGAGGCATCAGACAGGCTGTATCTTCATGCATGGCATTTACAGCTTCCTTTATCTTCTGGTGAATTAGCAGTTACTGCACCTTTCGATAAAGGTGAAGTCATAAACGAAGCCGATGTGCAGACTTGGTACAACGGGCTTAATGCGCCTGAGACTTATCCATGGCCTTCCCTGCCCGCACGCTTTCTGCCGGCGTGCTAGGGGAAAACGCGAACGGCCTAATAGGTGCTAACCTAATAGGTGCTAATAGTCATAAGAAAATAGAAGCTACTTTGAATGTTTAATAGGTGCTAATGGGTAAACTACATATAGTTGGCGGCGGTGCCATAGGAAGCCTCATTGCTGCAAGCTCCCAGAAAAATGGCGTGCCGTATGACTGCTACCCCAGAGACATGAAAACCATGCCCTCTTGCGCACACTGGCAAAACGGCCAAACCACTGCGCTAAAACCTGCGAAGCCTTCACCTATCGTGTTACCTAAAAGTGATGTGCTGATAATCCCCTTAAAAGTATATCAACTTAAAGCAGCCCTATTGCAATGGCTTCCCTATCTCACACAACAACCTACCGTTGTGCTGCTTCACAACGGTATGGGCGGACTTGAGATCGCAAGAGATTTACTAGGCGGCGATTATCCGTTGCTTCTTGCTACAACCAGTCATGGCGCGTTAAAAGTAAGCGCGTCGAGCGGCGATTTTCATGTTAAGTATACTGGCGTTGGCGCAACGCAAATTGGCGCGCCTAATGTAGATAAGCCATCACCTCAAACATTGGCCGCCCTCTCACAAATAGCGCCACAGCTAGCCAGCGCAATTGCGACGTTAGATAAGGCTCTTCCGCCAGTGCAATACCAAAATAATATTCTAAGAGCATTGTGGACGAAGCTTTCCGTTAATGCTGTGATTAACCCACTAACGGCGCTTCACAATATCCAAAATAAGCACATTGCTAAGCCTGAATTTGAACAAAGCCGTATTTCAATTTGCAATGAGTTTACTCAGGTAGCGGATGCTTACGGGCTAGATTTTGATGCACTGTCAGTTCATGAAAATGTGCTGTCTGTAGCCAAGGCGACCGGAGAAAACTACTCAAGTATGCATCAGGATGTTGCTCACGGTAGACAAACAGAAATAGACGCCATCAACGGTTACATTGTAGATATGGCAACAAAAAAGGGTATTCCCGTTCCCGAGAATACCCTTTTAGTAGAGCGTGTTAAGGCGCTGAAGCTTTAACAGCGCCGAGCACCTAAATCACGCTATTTGAGGATTAAGATTATTCTTGTTCACCCGCTTCTTGCGCGTCTTTTGGCGCCTGAGGCTTCATGTGTGGGAACAAGATAACATCTTTAATGGTAGAGCTATCAGTAAATAGCATAGCTAGACGGTCAATCCCGATACCTTCACCCGCCGTTGGCGGCAAGCCATATTCAAGGGCGCGGATGTAGTCATCGTCAAAGTGCATGGCTTCATCATCGCCTGCATCTTTTTCTTCAACTTGCTTCGCAAAACGTTCTGCCTGATCTTCCGGGTCGTTAAGCTCGCTAAAGCCATTCGCTAATTCACGTCCACCTACAAAGAACTCGAAGCGGTCGGTAATGAATGGGTTGTTGTCGTTACGGCGCGCAAGCGGCGATACTTCCCACGGATATTCTGTAATGAACGTAGGTTGAATAAGCTTCTCTTCCGCGGTTGCTTCGAAGATTTCGCAAAGGTACTTACCCGCACCCCAAATGCCATCAACTTCAGGCTCTTTAATGTGAAGCTGTTTTGCCATTGCTTTAAGCGCGTCAAGGTTCGCCTCTGGGTCGCGAATAGCTTCTTCGTTAGCTTCTGGCCAGTACTTAAGAATAGCTTCGCCCATGCTTAAGCGGTCAAACGGCTTACCAAAATCGTATTCAACTTCAGACGTTACGTTACCTTCAGCGTCTTTAGTTGTGTTTTTGATAATGCTTGTACCAAGAATATCTTCTGCCAGCGTGCGCAGCATATCTTCGGTAAGGTTCATCAGGTCGTTGTAGTCTGCATACGCTTGGTAGAACTCAAGCATAGTAAACTCTGGGTTGTGACGAGTTGATAAGCCTTCGTTACGGAAGTTACGGTTAATTTCGAACACACGCTCAAAACCACCAACCACTAGGCGCTTAAGGTAAAGCTCTGGTGCAATACGCAGGTACATATCGATGTCTAGCGCATTGTGGTGAGTCACAAACGGCTTCGCTGTCGCGCCACCAGGAATAACCTGTAGCATTGGCGTTTCTACTTCAAGGTAGTCACGTTCGGTAAGATAATTGCGAATACCGTTTACGATCTTGCTACGGATCATGAACGTTTTGCGCGTTTGTTCACTTGTGATCAAATCAACGTAGCGCTGGCGATATTTCGTTTCCTGGTCACTCAAACCGTGGAATTTTTCTGGCAATGGACGAAGTGCTTTGGTTAGCAACTCGTATTGCTCCATGTTCACGTAAAGGTCGCCTTTACCTGACTTATGTAGGTCACCCGCCACGCCAATAATGTCACCAATATCTAGTGCACCATATTTTGTTTTAAGGGCTTTTTGCGTGTCTTTATCTGCGTATGCCTGAATACGGCCAGTCATATCTTGAAGCAACATGAAAGGACCACGCTTTGCCATAATACGGCCAGCAATGCTTACTTTGTTACCCTGCTCTTGTAGCGTTTCTTTGTCGAATTCACCGAACTTAGCTTGAAGCTCATCCGCATAGTTTTCGCGACGGAAGCTGTTTGGGAAACCGTTTGCACGGCACTGCTCGCGAATAGCGCTTAGCTTAGCACGGCGCTCTGCAATCAATTTGTTATCGTCTGTTTGTTGGTCAGTCATAACCTTTCACTTCGTTGTTCGGTTTACAGCCCGGATTTCAGGCTGGCTTCAATAAATTTGTCCAAGTCGCCATCCAGCACGGCTTGAGTGTTGCGTGTTTCCACGCCAGTACGCAAATCTTTAATGCGGGAGTCGTCCAAAACGTAAGAGCGTATTTGGCTTCCCCAGCCGATATCAGACTTGCTGTCTTCCATCGCTTGTTTTTCAGCGTTTTGTTTTTGCAGTTCAAACTCATAAAGTTTGGCTTTTAACTGCTTCATCGCCTGATCTTTGTTTTTGTGCTGCGAGCGGTCGTTCTGACACTGCACCACAATGCCCGTAGGTTCATGGGTAATACGTACCGCTGAATCTGTTCTGTTTACGTGCTGGCCACCCGCGCCCGATGCGCGATAGGTGTCTATACGTAAATCAGACGGGTTGATTTCAATATCGATGTCGTCATCAATTTCAGGATATACAAACGCAGATGAAAACGACGTATGACGGCGGTTGCCCGAGTCAAACGGCGATTTACGTACTAAGCGGTGTACGCCTGTTTCTGTGCGTAGCCAGCCAAACGCATATTCGCCCTGAACGCGCAGCGTAGCACTTTTAATGCCCGCGACTTCACCTTCCGACACTTCAATAAGTTCCGTTTTGAAACCGTGCGCTTCGCCCCAACGCAAATACATGCGCAGCAGCATATTGGCCCAATCTTGTGCTTCTGTACCACCAGAGCCCGACTGAATATCAATATAGCAGTCGTTTTCGTCGTTAGGGCCAGAAAACATGCGGCGAAACTCAAGCACTTCTAGCTGCTCAATTAAGCCTTCAAGCTCACTTTGGGCCTCAACGAAGGTATCTTCATCTTCGGCTTCAACAGCCAATTCAACAAGACCTTCAACGTCTTCAGTTCCCTGATCGAGCTTGTGGATCGTCTCTACGATTTGCTCCAAGGCCACTTTTTCTTTGCCAAGGGCCTGCGCTCTGTCTGGCTCGTTCCAAACGTCAGGACTTTCTAACTCTCGGCTAACTTCTTCTAAACGCTCTGACTTTGCATCAAAGTCAAAGATACCCCCTAAGCGCTTCAGTGCGCTCGCGGATATCTTTTATCGCATTCATAACGGGGTTTATTTCAAACATAGTCCGCTTATTTCGTTAAAAATTTAAGACCGCGGATAGTACCGAATTTGAAGGAATTTTGATAGGGGTTGGCGCAAATATTGCGACACTGAGCTTGTGCTAATTTTCGTATGGATTTTAAGCACCTTCGTTGAAGCGAGTATTTTCACCGTTCAATGGCGCGCACATACTGTTGGGTAGGCTGTCTTAGCCCATACAAATAGAGTAAATGTTTGAAAAAGCAGCCTTCAGCTGCACTAGTTTGGAGCATTGCTACTTAGTGTCGCGTGCGTTTAGTGTGCGAATTGATTGGAAAATCTTTTAGGAAAAGTATGTCGTTCAATAATTTGTCTTATGCCGTTATCGGCGTACTTCTCGGTCTTTTTGTATTGGCCTTGGGCCAACTCGTCGATTGCCAGAACCTTGCGGGGGCAACGATGGCGTTGCAGTGCCCCAACGGCACACCCATTTCTAAATTGTGGCTTGCCACGTCAATGTTAATAGCGGGAAGCGGAATTTTCACTTGGCTATATCGCAATCGTAAATATTAACCGTAAAGTGCAGAAATGACTCGGTGAGTATCAACGGTGTTAACACATCACTGCGTATAACTGTTACGTAATGAGTCTAACTGCTGACTGACGAAAGTAAGATTTAGAACGAACAACATGTTTTAAGTGCTGTTCGTTCTGGTAAAAAAGAGCCATGCTCATTTTTAATGGATTGCCCCTTTTTCCTGAGCAAAGTGTTTTTTACACACCCGCTGGAATTTCCGGCTATTTAGCAAAAGAATAATCTGTGTAGCCCTTCTCACCACCGCCAAATAACGTATCGGGGTTGTGCTCATTCAGGGGTACATTATTCGCTAGTCTGTAGGGTAAATCTGGGTTCGCCACGAAAGGTCGACCAAAACCAATCATATCTGCCCACCCTTCAGTTAAAGCTTGTTCGGCACGCTCTGTGTCGTACTTTCCGGCATAAATGAGCAGACCGCTATAGGCTTCACGAATAGCCATCTTGAATGATATTGGCATTTGCGGCGCATCATCCCAGTCGGCTTCGGCAATATGCATATAGCCAATCTTGAAACTATTAAGCATGGAAGCAATCGCAAGATATGTCTCTTCGGGATTGTCGTCGACTGTCCCGTTTAATGTTGTTAGGGGCGCCAAACGTACACCTACTTTATCAGCGCCAATTTCCTCAGACACAGCCTGCACCACTTCTTTCAAGAATCGAATACGGTTCTGTACACTTCCGCCGTATTCATCAGTTCTTGTATTACTTTGAGAATCGATAAACTGGTTAAGCAAGTAACCATTAGCCGAATGCAACTCAATGCCATCAAATCCGGCATCTACGGCATTGCGCGCCGCAACGCGATACTCTTCTACCACGGCTTTTATATCTTCAAAGCTCATTTCTCGGGGCATGACCGACTCAACAAAGCCAGGGTTGCCGCCTTCATCAACAAATACTTTTACGCCTTTTGCTTGAATCGCCGATGCGCTAATAGGCTGCTTCCCCTCTGTATTTGAAGGATGGGATACGCGACCCACATGCCAAAGTTGCGCAAACATCACACCACCCGCTTCATGGACTTTATCTGTTACCAACTTCCAGCCATCGATTTGCGCCTTGGTATAAATCCCCGGCGTCCACGCATAACCCTTACCGAGTGCCGAAATTTGTGTGCCTTCACTCACAATAAGCCCTGCACTTGCGCGCTGAGCGTAATATTCAGCCATAAGGTTGTTGGGCACATCTCCCGGCTGTGTTGAGCGGGAGCGGGTCATTGGCGGCATAACAACCCGATTGTTCAGCGTTTTTCCAGCCAGCGATAGGGTTTCAAATAGTTTCATAATACAGTCCTTTAAACTTTATTCTTGCAATTTACACGTTTGGATAACGGTAGATATAAGGCCCTAAAGCTGGGTTAGAACCCGTATTTTTAACAAAGCACTTTTGCATTTTTCACAAAAGTACCGGTGTATTTCGACGACGTTATCCCAAATTTCATGCATCTCCTCTTGACGCAGAAAAAATTAAGCTTACACTTGTGCGCTGAATTAGCGTACAAGTGTAAGCTAAAATATTTTCATCCTTTTTGTATTTAAGATATTCCGACGAAATACAGGTGTGATTTCTACATTGAGACTATTACTAGATAAATTCACTGATCGCATTTTTCACCATGCCTCTTGGAAGGGCTACTGGGAAGTGCTGATGCAGCAAGTTAAACCCGCGTGGCGCGATGGGTATTTCAGAGCCAAAGTTGTGGCAGTAAAAAAACTAAGCGCTGATATGCTCGAGGTGTTACTTATGCCAGAGAGGTCTTGGCCAACGCATGTTGCAGGGCAGCATATCGCATTAACCATAGAAATTAATGGCAGGCTCACCACTCGCGTGTTTACCATAGCGAGTGGTGCTAACACCCGACAAAAAGAAAAGCAGATTCGCCTTGTAACCAAGGTTAAAGCTCAGGGCGCATTAACACCTTATCTTCACTCTTGTGTGCCTAATCAATGGGTAAATATCTCAGCCCCTATGGGGGAATTTAACTGGCCGAAGGTTGAAAAGCCCCTACTTATGATAGCGGGCGGCTCGGGTATAACTCCTTTCATAGCAATGCTTGACGATGCCGTCAACAACGCGCAGCTAAACCATACACCGGTACACTTACTTTATTTTGCTAAGCCAGACGAGCATGTATTACTCAATGAATTATCAGCGTTCAGTCAGCGCTGTGAGCACTTCACCTATGATATTTTGAGCAAACAAAAAGACGGAGACGTAGAAGCGCATTTGTGTAACTTTGCCAATGCACACTGGTTAGTGTGTGGTCCACATGCCATGTTCGAGCAAGTTGAAAGTTATGCAAAAGCGATCAACGTGCCTGTTTTGAGCGAGCACTTCGCTGCGCTTCCTGTGGTGAGCAACACCAGCCTTACCGAAATCGAAACCTTTTCCCTGGTACACAATGGCCAATCTTTGGCTATCGACAATCAGCAAACCCTACTTATACAACTTCAGCAAGCAGAACAACCAGTGACTTATGGCTGTGGCATGGGAATTTGTCATCAATGCCAATGTGTTAAGAAACGGGGCGTAGTGAGAGATACCCGCACGGGTGAGCTTTCAGATAGCGCAGAGCAACTTATTCAGCTGTGTGTATCACAAGCCGTTACTGATTTGGAGATTCAACTATGAACACCAGCGTTGCAATAGACAACCAACACCGTGAAGAAGCCATCGAACAAGCGCATTCTCCGATAAGTGAAACCAAAGCTATTCGGTCAACGAGCACTAAAGAGAAACCGAACTACGAGTTACTTGCCGCTCAGCTTGATGAAATTAAAGCTGACATTAAACGAAAAGTGGGCGCTGAAGATGCGGCCTATATCCGACGTATTATTCTTGTTCAGCGAATTTGCGAGTGGAGCGGACGGATACTTTTAATGTTGGGGTTCATTCAACCGCTGCTCTGGGTTGCCGGCGTATTGAGTTTAGCTACAGCAAAAATTCTCGATAATATGGAAATAGGCCACAACGTAATGCACGGCCAGTACGATTGGATGAACGACAAACACATTAATTCGAAAGGCTATGAGTGGGATATTGCCTGCGATGGTGCGAGCTGGAATCGCGTTCACAATTATGAGCATCACACGTATACCAATATTATTGGAAAAGACAGAGACTTTGGCTACGGCTTGCTTCGCCTGTCTAACGATTTTAGATGGCGTGTAAAAAACCTATGGCAGTTTGCGACTTACATCGTACTTAGTGTTTTATTTCAGTGGGGTGTGTCGTATCACGAAATGGCCGCTGAGCGGGTCTTTTTTGGAAAAAAGAAGGACAACCGTAAGAATCAGGTTACCCATAATGAACTTAAGAAACGCTTTTTTAGTAAAGGCGCACGTCAGTTAGTAAAAGATTATGCACTATTTCCTTTATTAGCTGGGCCGTTATTTTTATGGGTATTTACCGGCAACCTTATCGCCAATTTACTACGCAATTTATGGACATCTACTATTATCTTTTGCGGTCATTTCACTGGCGACGTGGAAACGTTTAAACAAGAAGATTGTGTTAATGAAACCCGAGGGCAATGGTACTACCGACAAGCGCTGGGCTCGTCGAACATAAAGGGCGGAAACCTGTTTCACGTGCTTACTGGGCATTTAAGCTTTCAAATTGAGCACCACCTGTTTCCAGATATCCCAGCCAGACGCTACCGAGAGATGGCGCCCAAGGTAAAAGCCGTATTCGAAGAACACGGCATGTACTACAACACTGGCGGCTTTTTAAAACAATACGCCAGCGTGTTAAAACGCATTATTCGCTACTCTTTCCCTTAACCATTTGAAACCCTAACCAGCCGGCCATGGCGCTTGCGCTGGTTAGGCACGTGCCCCACGCCCAGTCAATCAACATAATAAACAAAGTAAAACCTTCAATAATGCTGTACGCCGTTAAATTGTAGGCGCCATAACTGGCCAACCCTAGAAGCGCGCCATCGATCCCTGCATAAAGTAACGACTTATCTCTGTTCGCCACCACAGCAAGTACAAACACCACACATCCATACATGAGGTAAAAAACCACCCAAGGCCACGTGATAAATTGACTTCTAAGCAGAGGAGCCATTTCACTTTGATACCAGCCATCCGCAATAACGCCAAGCCACAAGAAGTCGAGCACACCAAAACACACAAAGATTGCAATTAACGACACGACGATGTTTTTCGCAAAGCGAATGATGTTGGAAAGCATGGAACCTATCCCTGTAAATAAGCAAATTGCGGATGCAAGTGATTTAAAATATGAATACGCAAGTGTTGCACAATAAGCGCATCACTTGAATGATAATTCAAGGTAATGCGCATGGGATGGTAATTTACTTAGCTTTTAAATACTCAGCTTTTCATTTTCGCAGCAAGTGTTGCACGCAGAGTTGCAGTTGGACGACCAAGTAGTGATGATAAGGTGCCGCTGTTATCTTGAAGCCACCCCGAGGCGGCGTAATGCTCTGAATCTGCTAATGCTGCTGCCATACCTTCAGGCAGCCCAGCTTTAATGAGTACTTCTCTATAAGCGCTCTCATCCATGTCTAAAAAACCAATATCTTCGCCGGTAATTTCAGATAGGGTGGAAGCATACTCCATTAGCGTAAAGCCCGTGTCGCCAGCAAGCTCATAAATTTTGCCTGTTTGATTTTGCGATGATAGGAGAACGGCCACTGCGGCGTCTGCATAATCTTGTCGGCTAGCGGTAGACAAAACTCCCTGCTTTGCAGCGCCTGCCACCGCTCCCATCTGCAGTACGCTGTCTACATTATCGGTGTAATTTTCCGTGTACCACCCATTTCGAAGAAACACGAAAGGCGCTGACACATTTTTAAAGTAAGCCTCGGTTTGTTTATGTTCTTGCGCTAACAGCAAAGGAGACGTATCTGCTTTCAACAAACTGGTATAAGCAATGAGGCTAACGTTTTGTGCCATAGCTGCATCTATTACCGCTTTGTGCTGCTCAAAGCGTTTCCCAAACTCTGTACCTGATATTAGCAACAACTTCTCAACACCCTCAAAAGCTGACTTAAGCGTTTCCGGGTTATTATAGTCGGCCTGCCGTACTACTACTCCCAACTGCTTTAATGCGTGTGCGTTATCAGGGTTGCGCACTAGTGCAACAATAGTGTTTGCCTTCTCTGTATTAAGCAGTGTTTGAATAACTTTTTGACCTAATTGTCCGTTAGAGCCGGTTACTGCAATCATAATCTATCCTCTATCAATTAAATGAGTACTGGTTGAACACAGAGGTGATTATGTGCGTGAAACACTGTTATGATAAGTAGACACATACAGAACGAATTGTTACGAATATGAGTACAATTAACTATTCACATCTTAAGGCACTCGCCATATTTGCCAGCGTAGTAGAATGTGGAAGCTTTGCGGAAGCTGCCCGCCGTTTAGGCACCAGTCGATCTAGAGTTAGCGAGCAAGTGGCAGGTTTAGAAGCATCTCTTGACGTGCGATTACTGCAAAGAACTACTCGACAGCTCATGCTTACTGACGAGGGAAACGCTGTATTTTCCCATGCGAAAAAGTGCCACGAGATTTTGCATGGTATTGATGAAGAGCTGCGTCAACCGGCGCCAAAAGGAAGAGTATCAATAACAGTCACCAACGACATTGCACACAAATTTTTATTACCGTTGCTGCCTGAGTTCAAGCGCCGCTATCCTGAAATAGATTTACACATAGTGAGCAGTGACGATAAGCTCGACCTTATCGCTCAGAATATTGATGTAGGAATTCGAATTGGTTTGCCACGAGACGACTCGCTCGTCGGTAGGGTCTTATATCAAGAACAATTCGCCTTATATGCTAGCCCTGATTATCTCAAGAAATATGGTGAACCTAAGACTATTGCAGAACTTAATAATCATACCTGGATTTTGCTATCTCAGTTAAATTCACGAATCATGCATTACCTAATGCTGGACAACACACCAATAGACGTTACACCCAAACATTACGAGCTGTGTAACTCTCCTCACCTTGTTCAAGAAATGGTCAAAGCAGGGTTGGGAATATCTACGCTGCTACCTTCAACTGTGCAAAAAGAAGTCGCATCTAACGAACTTATACGAATTTTCCCGTCACTTGGAAGTGAAACCTTGTTGTTTACCTTGGTTTATCCTTCTCGTAAGCATGTGCCAAGCCGTACCCGAGCACTTATTGACTATCTGGTTGAGACTTGTCGCTTCGGCAATGCCGCTTCTTTTTGATGTAAAATGCATAACGTAATGAGTGTTGCTTGTAACGATACGCTCGTTATGAAGTTTGCATACCGAAATGCTTTACTTAAAACTTACACTGGGTGCTGCAACTAAAGAGGCGTTTGAATCTCAAAGTGACGTGGTTCAAATAAGCGTTAAATAAAATGAATAAAACACTATTAGTAATAACGACCTCTTTGATTGTCAGTGCGTGCGCTCATAGGCCACCACCTTTAGGCATGGATGGAGTATTTTTTGAAACGAAGATCAAGCAAGACGGTACCAAGCTCTTCGCCTTTAGCATTCCGTTAATGCAGCATCGTGACAGTGCCAAAGGTGGCGGTAAAGGCGGCCGTGGTCAGGGAGGCGAACGAAGTGGTCGTGGCGGTCGCAAAGGACAGGAAAGTCGCGAAGGCTCGTCACATAGCAGCGATAGAATGATTGAGCAACTTTATACGTCTCTAGATGAGAAACTGGATGAGACCGGTTACTGCCAAACGGGCTTTCTAGAAATAGATACACACCAAACCGAAGATAGGCTTCACCTATTAGGTGAGTGCAATGAAACGGCGAGCGAACTGGACAAAATCGAGTTCCCCAACGTTAATTAACCCGCGTTGTTGTGAAGCGCATTGCCGATGGCGTGCGCTTCATTCAACGTTCGTTTGCTAAACAACCTCTTAGTCAACACACAAGGTATGCTCCACAACGCCGTTAGACACATAGGCTCTACAGCCGAATAAGTCCGTACTTTCTAAACACACGCCGCGCGCCTTTTCTCCCGCTTCCATATTATTGTTTTTCGTAACACAAGCCACTTCGCACTCGCTGCTGTCATTACACGCATTACCAGCATCGTTTGCTGGTAGCACACAAGCATGCGCCTGCTGTCGGCCTACTTTCTTCCAGTTACCACCGTGTTTATCGCACACTTTTTCAGACTCAATGGAATAGGCCTGCTGCACCAAAGGCAAAGAGGTATCAACAACTTGCTCTAATTTTTCGACGTCTTCAACACTCGCGATTGGCTCATCAATAGGTTCTGGGGGCTGAGCGCCACAAGCAGACAAGGCTGCACACACGCCTGCTATAAACCAGATCCTAAAACGCTTCTGTGCTCTACTGCTTGCTTGTTTCATTTTTTCTCTCAATTTATTTTACTTTTTAAACCACTACTATTTAAAAACCAAACTATTTAAGCCCCACATTACTTAAGACCTAATTTATTTAAGACCGCTGCTACTTATGACAACCGCTATTAGATAAGTTCTTATTTTGTCGATAAATCCTTATTTGCTTACTGCGCTATGCCTAATAAATTATCAAACCTATGAAATTTTAGTGCTACCTCGACGGGTCTCTACATACACTTCGCAAAACTAGCAGTATTTACGGACGCTTTATGACACTAAACCAAACCGAAAACATGGTCACCGCATTGCTCACTTTTAGCTTCGCAGTTCTTGGCCTAACATTTTTATTGGGTGCAAACCCCAATGCACTTATCGCTACATTTAATTTCTACTCGTTAGACACTGTGTTGAGCGAGAGTGCCCTTGGTGCTTTTTCAGGTATCGCATTGCTGTTACTACCGTTAATGACCATTGCAGCACGTTTTAGCCTTGTTTCAGCAAAAGCAGTAACACTATATGCCGCTTTTGTAACTGCCGTTCCATTGCTGACGTTATTATCACCAACGAGATGGATGGCCGATTTAGGGGGCTTCCCGATTATTGGCAGCGGTCAAGGCATCATCAAGTACTTCGCAGTATTACCGCTTTTCCTATTCTTGTTTTATCGCGAAAAATTTTCGCACAGGCAACTGACATACCTCAACTTTGCTCCTGTAGCCATGGTCTTATTATGGATAGGAGGCATGAAGTTTTTCGAGTTTGAAGCTAATGCAATTGTGGGGCTAGTTGAAACATCACCGTTTATGTCGTGGCTATATGCTGTGTTTAGCGTTCAAGGGGCATCGAATGTAATTGGTGGGTTTGATGTCCTCTTTGCATTGCTATTGGGTGCGGGCATCTTTTCTAAGAACAAGCCGGTGATCATTGCGAGCGGACTGGCTTGTTTATCGGTTTTTCTGATGACACAAACGTTTTTGTTTACTGTGCCGGATACCTTTAACAGCACGACTATCGTCAACCGCCTAGGTCAATTCGTTATTAAAGACCTTTGGTTTGTCGCTAATCTTGCTGTGGTCGCTTACTTTACGCTGTTCGAGGCAGTTTCACGAGAACGCGAAGATGCGCAGTTGGGCCAATCGCCACAGTAAGGCTTTACGGCAAAGTCAGGTTAAAGATGTTGTAGTAATTAACCACTACCTCACTTATCGTTTATTCGAAAATGGTCACTTGGTTGCGGCCATTTTCTTTTGCAGTGTAAAGTGCTTGGTCGGCATGGGTTAACATTCTGTCGTGATCTCTCGCGCCATCTGCACTTGCTACACCAATACTGATTGTGACTTTCAGCGTTTGCGCTATAAAACTGAAATCATGTGCTGCCACGATTTTTCGAACATGATCCATAGCTACCCTTGCATTTACCAAGTCATATTCGGGTAACAACACAGTAAACTCTTCGCCGCCCCACCTTGCACATTTAGCATAATGCGGAACTTCGCGATTTAATATACGGGCCACCTCAGTAATGACTTTATCCCCTACTAAGTGAGAGTACTGATCATTTACCTGTTTGAAATGGTCAATATCGACAACGGCAAGACATAGAGGAGATTGTTTCGCTTTAGCCTCTTCAAAATATTGTACAAGCCAGCGGTCGAATGCTCGTCTATTTGCAATACCGGTTAGATCATCGTGAGTTGCTTGGAACTCGAACCGCTTGGTTTGTAATTCTAGTGATCTGGTTTGTTCATCGACCCTTTGTTTTAAAATCATTTCTGATTTTTTCAAGTGATGAAAACGTACTTTATAAAGTGTATAGATAACAAAACAGAAGAAAAGAAAAACCGAGAATTTAAAAGCAAATGTCTGATAAATACTGGGTAACACGCGAATAGAAAATGGTGACGTAATCTCTTGCCAGGGACCACCAATATAACGAGCACGTACTTTAAACTGATAACGACCAGGTGCTAAATTAGTGTATTCAGTCATTCTAAATTGATGACGGTTAACCCAATCTTGGTCATATCCTACTAACATAGCCTGATACTCTATACGCGAAGGCATAGCGAAACCCAACCCTGCATACTGAAACGCAACTCGCGTGGTTAACGGCGTTACGTCTACTTCCCTTTTATCCGTATCAAATTGCTGGTCAGCACCGTCCAGTAGTACCGCCTCTATACTTACCGGAATAGGGAATTCACTCAACATGGCAAGGTTTGCAGGCGTTACTGTGGCGAGCCCTTTCGCAGTAGGAAGCCAAACATTTCCGTCTACATCAACAAACTGAGATGGCTGTGACCCACCATTGATTTGAATACTCGCCAGGCCATTTTCTTCCTTAAAATGTTCAAATTCCAATAATGCACTTGGATATGTCAGACACTCCTTAAGACTTGATAGTGAAGTGAGAATGACCCCTTGGTTTGAACTTAGCCATACACCGCTGTTGTGATCTATACCGATTGAAAACAGTTTATCTACGGGAAGCCCCTGCGACTTTTCGATTACACTAAGTGCCTTTGTAGCATTGTCAAAATACGCAAGTCCTCGATCGGTTGTAATCCAAGTTCCCTTTTCAACAACGCTAAAACTGAACGCGTGCTGCGCATCTGAATGTTCAGGAAACGAAACTACGTGCACAATACCCTGTTGGATATAGGCGAGCCCTATCCCTGTAGCAATCCAGATTCGTCCTTCACCATCTTCTGCCAAGCCCATCGAAAAATGGGCAGGTAGCCCATTTTGTTCATTAAAATGGCTTAGCTTTCCATCTGGTGTTTGTTGAACTACACCTTGCGCCGTGGCATACCAAACACTGTTATCACTCGCTAAAAGAATGGCCCTTACTTCATTACTCGGTAACCCTAAATGTCTATTGAGGTAAGGAGTAAGTTGGTCATTTTCATATCGCAGCACACCTTTTGTGTAGGTGCCGACTAACGTTACCTCTTCAGTTACCGCTGCCAAACTGAGTACAGAGAAAGCTTCACCTGTAGTGAGCGATGCGCTGGAAAACGCATCATTGGAAAATATATCTAATCCAGCACTTCCACCTGATAAAAGTTTGCCATCAGACGTTTGCAAAACAGTTCGCAAAAAGTCTCCACTCATTCCTTGGCTTTGCGAGAATGTGGTAAATAGCGCACGACGCAGCCTAAACAAACCACCATTAGTGCCAATCCAGATATTTTTTTCCAAATCTTCAAGCAGTGAAAAAACGCGGTTATTGGGAAGACCTGCTGTCGCATCCAGTTTTTCTAGACCTAAGTCACTTAGACGATAAAGGCCATGATTGATGGTGCCTACCCAAATGCTATTTTGATGATCAAGCAAAATACTACTAATTGATTTGTCGGCAAGTGAGCTGTGAAGTAGCGCAAAGGTACCGTTTTTTTGCTGCCAAACACCGTGTTCTGTGCCAACTAAAACACGTTTTTTGCTATCAAGAGCGAGAGTAAATGATGGACCAGAGAGTATGTTGTGGTCGGGTACAGCTAGCTGAAATTTATCGTTTATGTATTTGAATAACCCTTGGTTTGTTGCAAACCAGATTACGCCAAATCCGTCTTCGATTATGCGGTAAGCACTCGAATTTACAATGTATTCTTTTTGCGTGCCGTCAGGCGTTCTCATTGCAATCCCCGTGTCTTCCAGCGCAAACCACAACACGTTATTACTGTCTCTGAATGCATGATTAACCATTGAAGACAGGGGCGCTTGAGCATGCCACTGCTCGGCAATAAGCGACGTTATACCGCCTCGGTTTCCTGCCACCAGTAGCTCGTCGCGGGGCTTGTTGTAATACAAGCTTCGAATGCCGGAGTCTGGTAATCCTGTTTGCGCGCCGCGGGTAAATACAGTGAACTGCTGACCATTAAACCGAGCAACACCTTCCCAAGTACCCGCCCATAGATACCCATTGGACGTTTGTGCTAATGCGTGAATACTGTTGTGAGGAAGCCCGTCTTTCGTTCCCCACGATTGAGGGAAATACCGGTTGAGCGGCATGAGCTGAGAAGACTCTACCGAAAAGCCATCTATGGGTATCACCCACAGCAAACACATCACAAAAGTGAGAGACACAAACTTCAATGGCTTCTCGGTACATTATTAGATAGACGGTGTAATAATACCTCTATCTATTAACTAACACAAAAATTGTGGTTTTTAGTTATCGTCGGTCAACGACAAGCTAATCCAAACTAACCTGTGATCTGAGCTGGCTTCGCGGTCTTTAACTAATCGATATAGGTCACTGGTTTTTGCAGGCCAGAAAACGCCAGCATCGTTCACATCGAAGCCAAATCGAGATGGCAAAACATAGTCAGCTCTGGCTCCCCAATAGGCAGTAAAGCGGTTACTAAACTCTGCACCTGACGCGCCTGCACCACCTGCGCTTGTTGGAATCATGTCGTTATTAACTAACGGGTGCTCGGTCAACTGTTCAATTACACCCTCGCGATGTTTATCTCCAATATCCGCCGCGTTAAAATCACCAACAAGTACAAAACGCGCGTTCTCTGACAGGCTGACTTTCTCGCCATTATCATCGTAAATGTAGGCCCCTTTATCCGGAGAAAGATAATCTGCCATAAGCCTAATTTCGTCAAAGTTGCGCTTGCCGTTGCGATCCTCGCTTCCATCGAAATTAGGTGGTGTTGGATGCATAGCAAGTATGTGTACGGTTTTGCCCGCTACTTTCACCGGCACATCCCAGTGAGACTTAGAACTCAACCTTAGCGCGGCCCACTCTTCTACGTCGTACCATGGCTTGCCCTTATCAGTAATTCCGCTCTCATCGGGAATAATAGGAACCCGTGGATGAGGCATGTGATGCCATTTAAACGTCTGAAAGGTGCGAATACCATCAACATCAATAGGGTATTTTGACAAAAGCGCCATACCATATTGCCCGGGATAAAGCCCAAAACCATATGCATCGCCACCAAAACCTTCTGCTTTGCCATTGTTATCTAAGTCGAATTTCGTGGGCTCCCCTGTGTTGACTGTGGCCACATACGTATACGGGTAATCCACAGGCTCAAGGCCGTCTTGTGAAACATTCAGGTAGTTCTTAACAAATGCTTCTACCCCTTTACGCTTATCTGCAATGTAGTCAAATTCATTCAACATCAAGATATCGGGGTTAACGCGTTGAATAATTTCAGCAATGTTTTTAACTTGGCTATGCTCACCCGTTGAAAGAACGTGTTGAAGTACCTGATCGCTTGGCTTCATACCCAACGCTTTGTAGTTAGTGGCTTCCATACTTACATTAAACGTTGCGACTTTAAGCATTTGCTCTTCTTGCGAGCTAGCCAGCGTAGATACGAATAATGCAGGTAAAAGAGCTATCGCACAGAAAAGCGCCCTATTTTTCATGTTGTTACCTGTAAGTAAAAGCGAAATGCAAAGATAGCAACTTTAGCGGCTTATCTGAACTTTTTTGTTTTATTAAAGACCGTTGTATCAACAAGACAAACATGCTCTCGCTCTTACACAAAAAAGAAATTTATTTTCACAAATGAGACAAAAGAAAGAAATATTTTTTACTATAAAGCCCTAAAGCTAAAATGATAGAATCAAATACTCGTTCTTAACTGGTATTCTATTTTTGTTTTATACAGCTAGCATTAAGCGAACTACGCTTAACGTTTCGCATTTTGGGTGAATGAGAGAAGGTTATGAAAAGCTGGGTTTCAAAAGCGATCAATATTATCAATGCAGATTATCAACGTTCGGCTGATACGCACTTAATCAAATTAGAGCAGATCGCCTTTAGATATATTGATATCTATCTTAAAGATGAAAGCACCCATCCAACAGGCAGCCTCAAGCACCGTCTAGCCCGGTCCCTTTTTCTGTACGCCCTTTGTAATGGAAAAATTGTAGAAGGAACTACTGTGGTTGAAGCCTCGTCAGGCAGCACAGCGGTGTCTGAAGCTTATTTTGCTAAAATGATTGGCGTTCCGTTTGTTGCGGTTATGCCTAAATCTACCGCCCAAAGTAAAATCGCGCTTATTGAGCGATATGGCGGGCAGTGTCACTTTGTAGATTGCCCTACGCAAATGCACAGCGAAGCAACCAAAGTAGCTCACGAGCTTAATGGTTATTTTATGGATCAGTTCCTTTTCGCAGAGCGCGCTACAGACTGGCGAGGCAATAACAATATTGCTGAGAGTATCTTTGAGCAAATGAAAGCCGAGCCCCACCCTATTCCACACACCGTGGTTATGAGTGCAGGTACAGGTGGAACATCAGCCACCATAGGGCGTTACATTCGCTACAAAGGTCTCTCTTCTCAGCTTGTCGTGGTAGATCCAGAATTCAGTGTGTTTTTTGATAGCTTCAAAAACAACGATCATACACTTACTGCTACCCGTGGTAGCCGCATAGAAGGGATAGGACGCCCTAAAGTGGAAGCCTCTTTTCAACATGACGTTATAGATGACATGATTGCCGTTCCCGATGCCGCCAGTATTGCAACCATGCATTGGTTAAACAACACCATGGGGATTAAAGCCGGCCCATCTACCGGCACAAACCTATGGGGCGCATTAAGTATTGCTGAACAAATGAAGCAGCGAGGAGAAATGGGATCGATCGTAACGCTTATGTGCGACAGCGGAGAGCGGTATAGTGAAACTTACTATAATGCTGGTTGGGTAGAAAAGACCATTGGCTCTTTCGCTGAATACACCACCAAACTAGAGGCCATCGGGGCCCCTGCTTAAACAGCCTGTTTCTGCTGTTTAAAGTGCTGGGGCGTTATGTATCGCGCAGCACTTTATTCAAAGCGTTTATCTCTATACATTGGCGATATACTTCTCATTGATAAAGCGCGCAAAATTATGATCAAAATAAAAAACGTTGTTAGCTGTACAGTTGCATTTGCCACAGCGTTTGCTGCACACACTGCCTTTGCTACCAGTACATCGACTGTTGAAATTGCGAACACAAGCAACACTAGTATTAACCAAACCGCAGACGCGACCGCCAACGCTGACGTCCCTAACAACAATTACGAAAGCGTTTTTGCTAACCTCGCGCTTCATTGTATTCATCAAGAGTTTCCAAATGTAGTGAAACACATGATGAATAACGGCGATGACGTTAAGGCACCAAATCAACTATACCCTTCATTTTATGGTTGTTTAGACTGGCACTCGTCGGTTCATGGCCATTGGCTTTTAGTAAGAATGCTAAACACTGCGCAAGATGCAGTGGATAAGGATGAGATCATTGAAAAGCTCAACATCAGCTTCACGCCTAAAAATATCCAAGGTGAATTGACGAGCCTTAAGCGTGAAAACAATGCCTCATTTGAACGCCCCTATGGTCTTGCTTGGTTCCTGCAGCTAACCGCTGAACTACGTCAATCTTCCCTTCCTGAAGCAACAAAATGGCTAAATACTTTACGTCCTCTCGAGGACGAAATTGTAGCCAGAGTAAGCGCATGGTTACCCAAATTAGCTTACCCAATCCGTACGGGTGAGCATAGCCAAACCGCCTTTGCTTTTGGCTTAATGTTGGATTGGGCGAAAACAGCAGGTAATAAGGAGTTTGAAGCGCTGTTAACGTCCAGGGTGAAAGACTACTATCAAGACGATACACAGTGCCCTCTTGCCTACGAGCCTTCGGGACAAGATTTCTTATCACCGTGTTTGGCCGAAGCTGATTTAATGCGAAGAGTAATGTCTAAAAAGGACTATAGCCAATGGCTTTCAGCGTTCTTTCCAAGCCTCACAGCTAGAACATCAAATTGGCTAGCTCCCGCTACAGTGACTGACAAGACGGATGGTAAACTCGCTCACCTAGACGGGCTGAACATCAGCCGAGCGTGGATGATAGAAGGCATAATGCAAGCTTTGCCTGAAGGTGACAAACGCTTACCTGTGCTTAAGAAAGCATTAAGTTCACATCGTGAGGCCGGGCTCAACGCGGTGTTTGGTGACATGCACTATATGGGCAGCCATTGGCTTGGCAGCTTTGCCAGCTACTTAGAAACACAGCGCGGTTTGAATTAACTTATATCCTACTAAAGTGTGAGATGAATGAGCACTAAAGTGCTATTCGTCTCACACGCCTACCGTGGCATGCTCATTCTATGGTGATATGAATAAAGCGCAGCTATGGAAATTTTACTTGTTGATGATCACGCAATAGTGAGAGAAGGCTTTTCTACACTGTTATCTTCGGTACTCGAAGGCGCTGTCGTCACCAATGCAAAAAATGCGCAGCAAGCCACAAATGCACTTCGTGCCAACCACTTCGACCTCATTATTTTAGACATTAATTTAGGAACCACCAGCGGACTAACGCTAGCGGAATATATTGTTCAGCGCTGGGAGCACGCAAAAGTACTTATGTTCAGCATGTTCGATGATATTTCCATCATCGATAGAGCTATGAAACTAGGGGCAATGGGCTATGTTAGTAAACAAAGTGAACCTGATGTACTGATAAGCGCGGTGACATCTATCATTAAAGGCCGCCGTTATTTAGAACACAATACTGCCATTGAGCTCGCTACATTCAACCTGTCACATTCCGGAGGCAACTTAACAGATCTGACACAAAGAGAGTTGGATATATTCCTTGGTATAGCGAACGGGCTTTGCCGAAAACAGGTCGCTGAAAGCCTCAACATTTCTGAAAAGACGGTCTCAAACGTTATCACCCAGCTCAAGCGAAAACTTGAGCTACAGACAAATGCCGAGTTTGTTCACCTTGCCATAAAGCAGGGTTATATCAAAATTGCCAGCTAAACAAGCGCCACTAAACAAGGTCGGGAAAACTTCCCTGTACTTTCGTATCTTTTTTATACCCCTTTGGTACTAACTTTGTCTCATGATAAAGATACCTCATGTAAATCAATATATTAGCGTTTTCATTACACTTCAATCTAAGGGAATTTTTCCCGTATTTTGAAGGACGGAATCCGTTTATCAGGGCCTCTACTTAGTTACATACTGTTAACACAACATCAAGGTAACAGTGGAAATAAAACTATGGCTAAGTTCTATTCAAAGGCTTCATTGGCCTTAAGCGTAATTATTGGTTTAGGTACGAGTTCACATTTATTTGCGGACGATGGCGTGACATGGGCAGACATTGAAAATGATGCCAAGACGCCTGAGAACGTACTGATGTATGGTATGGGTCCAGAAGCTCAGCGTTACAGCGGACTTGATCAAATCAACAAAGAAAATGTACACATGCTATCTCCGGCTTGGGTGATGAGTTTTGGTGATGAAAAGCAACGGGGTCAAGAGTCCCAGGCAATCGTGTACGACGGTATTGTCTATGTAACCGGTAGCTACTCCCGTATCTACGCCTATGAAGCAAAAACAGGTAAGAAGTTGTGGGACTACGCCCACCGCCTTCCAGAAGGTATTCGACCGTGTTGTGACGTGGTAAATCGCGGCGCAGCAATTTATGGTGACTTAGTCTTTTTCGGTACGCTGGATGCTGGCGTTGTTGCCCTTGACCGGCTAACAGGCAAAGTAAAATGGAAGAAGCGCTTTGAAGACTATCGTGCAGGCTACACCATGACGGGGGCACCTACGATTGTTAAAGACCAAAAGTCAGGAAAGGTCATGCTTATTCACGGTTCATCAGGTGATGAGTTTGGTGTTGTAGGAAAACTGTTTGCACGCGATCCTGAAACCGGTGAAGAGATTTGGATGCGTCCATTTGTTGAAGGGCACATGGGCAGATTAAATGGAAAAGACAGCACACCCACGGGTGGTTCATACGAAGTGACAACGTGGCCAAAGGATGAAAACGGCGAAATGGTTGAGGCTTGGCACCACGGTGGTGGCGCACCATGGCAGAGTGCAAGCTTCGATGTTGAAACTAACACTATCATCATAGGTGCAGGTAACCCCGCTCCTTGGAATACATGGAAACGCACCGCCAAAGGTGGCGATCCGCGAGATTGGGATAACCTTTATACTTCCGGACAAGTGGGTGTAGATGCAACCACTGGTGAGGTTAAATGGTTCTATCAACATACACCTAACGACGCATGGGATTTCTCTGGCAACAATGAACTTGTTCTATTTGACTATTACGATAATGGAAAGCTCATAAAAGCGACGGCTCATGCAGACAGAAATGGCTTTTTCTATGTAGTTAACAGACAAAACGGTGAATTCATCAGAGGATTTCCCTTTGTAGATAACATTACGTGGGCCACACACATTGACCCTGACACGGGTCGCCCAGTTGAAGTAGACGGACAGCGCCCGCCACTGCCTGAGCCGGGTGAAAAACGAGGAAAGTCAATAGAGGTATCGCCTCCATTCTTGGGCGGAAAGAACTGGAACCCGATGGCCTACAGCCAGAATACCGGCTGGTTCTATATGGGCGCAAACCACTGGAAAGAAGACTACTGGACGGAAGAAGTGACCTATAAAAAAGGTGCCGCTTACCTAGGACAGGGTTTTAGAATTAAGCGCATGTATGACGACCACGTGGGCGTACTTCGTGCCGTAGACCCCATTTCAGGTGAAATTAAATGGACACACAAAGAGAAACTTCCTATGTGGGCTGGGGTACTGGCGACGAAAGGCGGACTCATTATTACCGGAACGGGCGATGGCTATGTCAAAGCTTTCGATGAGGAAACCGGTGAAGAACTTTGGAAGTTCCAAACGGGCTCGGGCATCATTTCATGCCCTATAACCTGGGAAGAGGATGGTGAGCAATACATCGGCTTAGCGTCAGGGTATGGTGGTGCAGTACCTCTATGGGGAGGAGATATGGCTGAACTCACCAAACCTGTCGCGCAAGGTGGTTCGTTCTGGGTATTTAAACTTCCTAATCACAATAAAAAGCAAAACGTAGCTAAACAATAGCTTTACCTTTGCAACAAACCCAACCGAGAGGCGGTGAAAACGCCTCTCGGCATTAAGGAGCTCTCATGCGCTTACGTTTTCAAGCAACCAAACAACTCCCCATATTATTAGTTGTCCTATATTCAGCAACTGCCAGTGCCATTCCCGATTTCGAAGATGACGTGAAAATTATCAACGGATGTGAAATAAAACCAAAGACAGTGTGTAGTGATACAGACTTAAGCGGTGCTGATTTGAGCCATGCAAATTTGCACGGGGCAGTATTCACCAACGTTAAGTTCAACAAAACAGATTTAAGGCACGCCAACTTAAGCTATGCGACGTTTAAGAAAAGTAACCTAGATCACGCTGATTTAGCTACCGCCAACTTAAAACACGCAGATTTACGCAGCTCAAAAGTTCGCAACGCTAACTTAGAAGGCGTAGATGGCTGGGCGCTTTTCGGTCAAGGGGTTGATTTCACTAACTCCAACTTTTCAGGTGCTAACCTGGACCAAGCGCGTTTATCAGGTGCGACAATGGTAAACACCAACTTACGTGCCGCACGCTTAGAGCGGGTTTGGATGAACAAAGCAAACTTTGAAGGTGCTTCACTGATTAACGCCAATATTCAGGAAGCAAAACTGAACGATGCAAGTTTGTATCGAGCGAACCTAACCGGCACGCGCATCCACTACGCAACATTTCAGGGCACTTTCATGGACGAATGTATAAACTGTCCTATTAACTGGTAACTGTGATTGGGTGGAAAGAAAACATTGAGCCGTTCGATATAGCCAGCGCCCATTACCTTCACTAACACCCATTCATACTTACTTTCTTAATATCCCCACTTTTGCTCCCATTCATCTAAAAGAGGGGGACATTCAGAGAAAAGCGTTGGGTAGTTCTCATACTTTTGCATTGAAGACTTATACACTGGTTGACTAACTTGATAGTAGCTCGGTGTTTGGAACAAAGGCGAACTATTACTTTCTAAGGTCTTAGTCTCCCCTTCTGTCAGCCCTGAAAACTGATATATGGATGCTATAGAAGATTCAGGGTCAGCAACAACATCTTCATATTTAATGCTTATTGCTCTGTCCCTTAAGATTGGTTCCATTTTTTCCCAGCACGTGAAGACTTTATTATAAGCCTCAGCGAATTGCTCAACGGTGTACAAGTTTATTTCCTCGAACTGTAAACAACTCAACGCAACTGCCTTCGGGTTACGTAGGCAACAAAGTACTTTTGCGTTAGGAAATAAGGTCAACATTGCAGGTAAATAAGGGAAGTTAAGCGGCATCTTATCTACGATGAGTTTATTGCTGTCAACACTAGGAGAATAAGCCGTTAAATGCTCAAGATAGTCATTTGCCAAAGCGTCTAGTTCACTTTGGTTTGTCCGCTTTATATCACCCGTCTCAGGGTCAACAATCTCGCGTTCAACCATATGGTTATAAAAGGTTTCGACAGCATCTGTTTCTTCTAATAACTCAACATTCGCATTTTTAAGTAACAAACTTTCTATCAATGTCGTTCCCGAACGAGGAAATCCAACAATAAAGAGAATGTTTGTGCTGTTACTTGACGTGTTAACGATAGGAGAAGGTGATACATCAAAACCATTGAGCATGACGCCAGAGGACAAATCTGAGAATTTACTGGAATGAAGGTTATTCACGTTATGTGCGATAAACCTGATGACCTCTTCGGCATCGCTAAAACGCTTGAGCTTTTCAAGGGTTCTTATCTTCTGGTAAAGATGAGGAAGGCTTTTGGGTTGTTTTACTAAGAAGTGCTCGTTAATTCGCAGCCCCTCTTCAAACTCTCCTTTTGCGAAGACCAACAGCGAACGTTTTAACTCGAGTTGCTCCTTGTCGCCCTCAGCTTGAATTAATTGAATTTTGCCAAGAAACTTCTCAGCTTCAGCTAGCTCACGCCTGTTTTCGTTAATATTAAAGGCCAGCTCTAGTAACTGAATGTTATCGGTGTTTTCAAACTTTCTATTGAGGACATCAAGGTTGTCTTTAGTGGCATTGAGTAGCCAAGAAACATAGTCTAAATACGTCAGTAACTCTTCTTTATCCGATGAATCAGCGAGGGAAAGTGATTTTTCAAGATGACGCTTTGCATGAACGTAACGCTTCGACTCCAATGCTGACAACGCCAAAAAATAGTGGATCGAATAAGAATCTGAGTACGTTGAACTTAGCATAATACTCTGCTTAGCTAATTCTCCTCTCGAATGAATTCTGTAACATGCTTCTGTATACAGTTCAGCGCTAAGTTTATCACTTAGATGAAGATCCTCTCTTTTAATATGCGCGACCAACTGAGACCATTTTTCCTGCTGATAAAGACACTTACTCAGGCTTTGTCCGTACTGAATATTTTTAGAATTTTTTGCTATTGCTTTTTCATATGCTAACTGTGCTTCTTCATTTCGGCCAAGCTCAGACATTAAATTTCCAAGTGCATGAAAAGCAACGTGGTAGCTTGGGTTAATTGCTATCGCTTTTGAAAGCTGCTTTTGTGCGTCATCAAACCGCTCAGCTTCTTTTAGCAATAGCCCATAGTTATACGCCACATCAGTGTTTTGAGGATAATCAGACTGAAGGCTTTCAAATATTTCAAACGACGTAGTAAATTCAGCAACCTTTCCTAGTGCCGTAGCATATACCATTTTTGCCATTGGATGCTGCTCATAGACAGGAGAAAGCGTCGATATGACTCGGCTAAATTCACCGGCACCGAACGCCTGCATTGCTTGATTTATTATTTCTTGAGTAAGTTTCATGAATATTTTATTTTTGGAGATATGTGCGTCTGTAGCAGATTTTGCAGTAATGATTTGTCTATAGTAACACGCTAAAAGTTGAATTTAAGCACTCTCAACTAACCGTGCACAAAACTAAAACCTCGAACATTCACCGAAGACTAGCCACGTGTAGATACTGCAATTACAAGGTGGCCAGTCTTTATTTAGTAGGCTTCAAATTTGATTACCTACTTTCAGCTATTTTACTTTGGCGGCAAGCTCAGCAGTTTCTTTACCCAAATTTTTAAGCTGCTTAATCGTCTTTTCATCCGTAATTGCGCCATCTTCCATAAGCGTATTTACCTTCGCAATAGCTTTTTGGTTCGGCAGCACCATAGTACCTAGATTTTCAAGTAACATTCTCAGTACCACCAGCACGCGCATGCCGCCTAGCCCACCAGCAGACGCAGCCATAATTCCAGCCACCTTACCGCGATATGCTTGTAATGGCTTTTCGCCTTCCCCCATGCGCGATGCCCAGTCGATGGCATTCTTTAGCAGTGCGGGATAGCTTGAGTTGTATTCTGGTGAAGCAATAAGAAAACCATCATGGCTCATTAGCAATTCTTTGAACGCCTGTGCTTTTTCAGGCATACCAAACTCGGCTTCCTCATCTTCATTAAACAACGGCATTTGAAAGTCAGCGAGGTCTATAACGGTAACCTCTGCTCCAGCCTCACGTGCGCCCTCTGCAGCAACTTTCATAATAGCTTGGTTGAATGAACCTTTACGGGTACTACCTGCAAATGCAAGGATCTTAGTCATTTGAGTTTCCTGTCGTTAATTTAAGTAGTGTTCTAGTTGTCTGATTTATAGGTAGCTATCGCCCTATCGGTTCTAATCGAAATGTAATACCACTGTACCTGCGGTTACACGCCGCGATTACGAACATTTTAAATCTCGCTGAGTACGCAATAATCTATGCCCACTGGTATAAGGATCACGATTAGCGCAAACGAGCGTTGTAGGGTTGACGCTTATGTTTCGCATAAAAAAAGGCTGACAATCAATGTCAGCCTCTTTGTTATCAATATGTATGTTGTACCGCGAACACTACATTTTTTCTAGTGTTTCGATGCCAAGTAGGGTTAATCCTTGCTCTAGCGTCTTGGCAACCAGAGCTGACAACGCTAGACGGCTATCGCGTACCGCTGGCTCAATACCGTCTTTTAACATCGGGCATGCTTCGTAGAATGACATAAACGCTGAAGCCACATCATAGAGGTAAGTACACAGTACATGAGGCGTGGCTTCACGAGATACTGTACCAATCACCTCTTCAAACTGCATAAGTAATACAGCTAGCGCGTGCTCTTGTTTCTCAGCAATATTGATATCTACTGGCATGGTGGCCATATCCACACCCGCTTTTCTGAACAAGCTTTTCACACGGGTATAGGCGTACTGAAGGTAAGGCGCGGTGTTACCTTCAAAGCTTAGCATGGAGTCCCAGTTAAACATGTAATCAGTTGTGCGGTTTTTAGATAGGTCAGCGTATTTCACAGCGCCAATACCCACCTTGTGAGCGACTTCTTTAAGCTCGTCTTCACTTAAATCGTTGTCGCGCTCTGCGATAAGCTTACCCGCACGCTCAACGGCTTCATCAAGCAATTCGACCAATTTAACCGTACCACCAGTACGGGTTTTAAATGGCTTACCGTCACTGCCTAGCATCATTCCAAATGGGCAATGCTCGTAAGTTTGCTCTTCTTTCATAAAGCCCGCTTTACGGCCCACAATTTCAGTTTGCTTGAAGTGCAGTGCCTGACGCGCGTCAGTAAGAATCAGCGTACGGTCAGCGTTTAACTTGCCGCTGCGATAGCGCATTGCCGCAAGGTCTGTCGTTGCGTATAAATAGCCGCCACCCGACTTTTGAACGATGTAAACCGCAGGGTTACCTTCTTTATCAGCAAGCTCAGGTATAAACACCACCTGCGCACCTTGGTCTTCTACTGCAAGGCCTTTCGCTTTAAGGTCACTGATTACGTTGGCTAAATCGTCGTTGTAAGCCGACTCACCCATAATATCTTTACGGGTCAGGCTTACGTTTAGCTTGTCGTACACTTCTTCTGAGTGAGCAATAGACACGTCAATGAACTTTTCCCACAGCGCCAGACACTGAGCGTCACCACCCTGCAGCTTCACTACGTATTCACGGGCGCGGTCGGCAAAACCTTCTTCTTCGTCAAAGCGTACTTTGGCTTCGCGGTAAAAGTCTTCAAGATCAGAGAGCGCAGTTTCAGCCACTTCATCTTGTAGCTTGTCTGAAAGGTGCGCAAGCAACATGCCAAACTGTGTGCCCCAGTCGCCCATGTGATTTTGACGAATAACGTTGTGGCCCAAGAACTCAAGCACTTTAACCACAGCATCGCCGATGATAGTAGTACGCAGGTGGCCCACGTGCATTTCTTTGGCCAGGTTAGGCGATGAGTAATCAACAACAATGTTTTGTTCTTTTGACTTAGCAATACCTAAACGTGGGTCGGTTAGCGACAACTCACACTGATTAGACAGCCATTCGTCATTTAAATGAACGTTGATAAAACCAGGGCCCGCCACTTCTAGCTTGCTGGCAATATCGTCGAGCTTTACAGTCTCAACAATTTTCTCTGCAATATCGCGCGGCTTTTGCTTAAGCTGCTTGGCTAGCGCCATCGCGCCGTTAAACTGATATTCACCAAATTCAGGTCGAGCGCTGCGCGAAACTGGCACTGGCGCATTTTCTACGCCCATTTCTTGTAGAGCTTCAGTGAAACGGTTAACTAATAGTGCATGTATATTCATAATATATTGTGTCTTTGTTTAATCTTTATTAGCTTAATTTTCGCGCGTATTCTTGAACTGAATATCAGGGTAGCGCTCTTGCGCTAGCTGTAAATTCACCATAGTAGGTGCGATGTACGTCAGGTTATCGCCGCCATCTAGTGCAAGGTTTTGCTCACCTTTACGGCGGAACTCATCAAGCTTCTTCTCATTGTCAGAGTAAACCCAGCGGGCAGTGCTCACGTTAATATGCTCATAAAGTGCGTCTACGTTGTATTCGGCTTTTAATCGCGCGACTACCACGTCAAACTGAAGCACACCTACTGCGCCAACAATCAAATCGTTGTTGGCAAGCGGTCTAAACACCTGTACCGCCCCTTCCTCAGAAAGCTGGATCAGCCCTTTCAGCAGTTGCTTTTGCTTAAGCGGATCTTTCAAGCGGATGCGTTTAAATAGCTCAGGCGCAAAGTTTGGAATACCCGTAAAGCGGTAGTTATCGCCTGACGTGAAGGTGTCCCCTATGCGAATGGTACCGTGGTTGTGCAAGCCGATGATATCGCCGGCATAGGCTTCTTCTAGCAATGAACGGTCACCAGCCAAGAAGGTTAATGCATCAGAAATACGCACATCTTTACCTAATCGGCTGTTGCGCATTTTCATGCCTTTTTCGTACTTGCCCGACACAATACGACAGAATGCTATGCGGTCTCGGTGTTTCGGGTCCATGTTGGCCTGAATTTTAAATACGAAGCCACTGAACTTACCATCGGTACTTTCGATAGTCCCTTCTTCGGTTTCGCGGCCAAGTGGCGCAGGTGCCCACTCAACCAAACCGTCAAGCATATGATCAACACCGAAGTTACCTAATGCTGTACCGAAAAATACTGGCGTTAACTGGCCTTCCAAGAAAAGCTCTTGTTCAAATTCGTTAGATGCACCGCGTACAAGCTCAAGCTCGTCACGCAAGGTTTCAGCGAGGTCACTTCCTACTGCAGTATCTAACTCAGGATTATCTAACCCTTTGATGATGCGCACGTCTTGGATAGTGTGACCCTGGCCGCTTTGATACAAAATAGTTTCGTCGCGGTGAAGGTGATATACACCTTTAAAGCTTTTACCACAGCCAATTGGCCAAGTGATTGGTGCACACAGGATATCAAGCTCGGTTTCTACTTCATCGAGCAGTTCCATAGGATCGCGAATATCACGGTCAAGCTTGTTCATGAAAGTTACAATCGGCGTATCGCGCAGACGGGTAACTTCCATTAGCTTTCGAGTCCGGTCTTCTACACCTTTCGCGGCGTCGATAACCATAAGGCATGAGTCAACGGCCGTCAGTGTACGATAGGTATCTTCAGAAAAGTCTTCGTGTCCCGGAGTATCCAGCAGGTTTACTAAGTGATCGCTATATGGAAACTGCATGACCGAGGTGGTTACCGAGATACCACGCTCTTTTTCCATTTCCATCCAGTCAGATTTAGCATGCTGACCTGACTTTTTACCTTTTACGGTACCGGCAGTTTGCAGGGCGCGTCCGAATAACAATACTTTTTCGGTAATCGTGGTTTTACCCGCATCCGGGTGCGAGATGATAGCAAAGGTCCTTCGCTTATTGATTTCATTAAGAAAATCTTGGTTTGCCATGTATAAATTCTTTTAGTTTGTACACGGATTTGTACACACTTTTGGAAGTACTCTCTTTTCAGTTCTTCGCTTGTCAAATCCGTCGTGTTAATCGTAATTGGCCGCTATTTTCGCTGATCTTGACTTTATAAACAATCAATGGTTATCTAATCGGTTACCATTTACTCTCAGCGTGCACCAATGCTCAGTTGTAGCTGTTTGCAATCGTTGCTTCTTCAGCTAATGAACAACTGTGGCTAAACCACAAATTCCTTCGCTACCAGAAATCGATGATAGCTTGTCGTACTACACCGATGATGGTGCAGTTGCCGTTGATCGGTATTGCAGGGTATTGCGGGTTCAAAGGTTTTAGATACTTCTGTTCACCATCAATAACCAACTGCTTAAAGGTTGCTTCTTTCGAATCATCCAAACGCGCAACAACCAATGAACCTGAAGAGTAAGGTAACTCAGGATCAACAACGATCACTGCCCCCTCAGGTATGGATTTTTTTCCGCTTGGATTTTCCATACTGTCGCCTTTTACGCGAAGTGCGAAACAACCCTCATGTGCTTTCCCAGTGACTTCACGCCACTCCTCAGCATCTTCATGGGCAAATCCCTCCGCTATTTCAGTCCAATCACCGGCCTGAACCCAGTTAATGAGAGGAATTCTTCCCTTAATATCAGGCCCGACTTCTACATTACCGACCCCCAAGCCAATCTCGCCATCACCTGTGGCGAGCCAATGAGCATTCACGCGAAGCGCCTCCGCGATCTGCATGGTGTAACGAGACCTAGCCGATTTACCAGAGCAAATCTGGCTGATCGACTGCTGTTTGATACCAATGCGACGAGCCAACTCAGACTGAGTTACCCCAGTAAGCTGCAAGGCATGGTTTAGTCGTTCGGATAAAGTTTTCATAAGCCCGCATTCTACAAATAAAACTGTAGTCTTTCAACAATTTTAACTGTTGACTTATCTACAGTTTAAACTGTAACATTCAATCTTGTAACAGTTATTATTGTAACAGGAGACGGTATGGAAGTGTTCAAAACGACACAAAAACATCTCCGCCGTGCCATTGACTTGGTCGGCGGGCAATCAGCATTAGCAAGAGCCATCAACTCAAAACAGCAAAACGTCTGGTTTTGGTTGAATAAATCAGGGCGTGTTCCCGCTGAATTCGTTTTACCCATCGAACAAGCTACGCAAGGACAGGTAACCCGATCTCAGTTAAGACCGGACATCTATCCCGAATGCCCAAGCGAGCTGAAAGCCAGTAACCAGTAGGATTAAGGGCAAATAATGGTCAGCATTTTACGTAAACACAAAAGCGAGTTCCTCCATGCGTGATTATGGCAAGGTCTATACCCGCTTTTGGCTAAAGCAAAATGTTTTGTCCTGGAGTGACTCAGCGAAGTTGCTAGGACTGTATTTGCTTACATGCCCACATTGTAATTTGCTTGGCTGCTTTCGACTGCCGATTGGTTACGTTGCTTCTGACTTGAACTGGGATGAGCAACAGGTTGCCAAGACGTTAAGTGAGTTAGAACAAGATCAGTTCCTGATTCGTTGCGAGGCATCTGGTTGGACTTTGATTCGAAGCTTTCTGAAGCACAACCCAATCGAAAACCCAAACCAAGGTAAGGCAGCCTTTCGGTTGCTTAAAGATGTACCTGCCGACTTCATTGGTATGGCATCGCTTTTGAAATCTCTTGCCGCTTTTCAAGCTCGGCTACCAGAAGAATTTTCATCATTGTTTATGCCTGATGGCAACCCGGTAAGGGACTCTCAACGGTCGGATGACTCTGAGAGAAGCAATAAACCAACAGTTAAAACTGTTGACCACATACAGTTTGAAGACTTCTGGGATGTACAAATACGCAAAGAAAAAAAAGCGAAAGCCAAAGAAGAATGGCTACGCATGGGCCTCAATGAAGACCATGAACTCGCCTTGGAAGTGCTAACACGCTGGAAAGAGCAACGAGACAACCGATTACAGTATCAAGATCGGACTAAGACCCCTATGCCACATAACTGGCTTTTAAACCGGCAATGGGAAGACGAGTACGTTCGCATTGATGAAGTACAGCAATCATCGACGAGCCTAAAGGGCAGCAATCACCAATTGAATATTGAAGAAAGCAATCGTCGCATCGCTGAAAGCTGGGCCGGACCAGGTATTCGGGAGGTTCGTTCAAGTGCAGGAGGTTGATAAACGCGAGTTTGCTGAAGTTTGGGGAGCAGCTTGGGCCATGTATGGCAAAAGCGTATCACCGCAATTGCTATCCATCGCATTTGAAGCCCTTCGTGCTTATAGCATTGAAGAAGTGCGAATCGGTCTGACTCGGCATATTCAATCACCGGATACTGGGCAATTTTTTCCAAAGCCCGCTGACGTCATCAAGCATATCGATGGCAACTCGGGTTCAAGAGCCATGGTTGCTTGGAACAAAGTTGACAAGGCTGTTCGTCAGGTTGGTGCTTGGACATCCGTGATGTTTGACGATGCACTTATCCACCGCGTGATTTCAGACATGGGGGGATGGGTTGAACTCTGCAAAGTTGATGACAGGGAATACCCCTTTAAGCAAAAAGAGTTTTTAACACGCTACCAGGCTTACTTGCTGCGGGACGAAGTGGGTGAATACCCAAGGCTATTACAGGGTATTGCAGACCATCAGAACCAGCAAAAAGGATTTGATATGCAAGCGCCTGTTGCCGTGGGTGACTGGTCAAAAGCGGCACAAGTTTACACGAGAGGCATCGCCAATTTTAGCGCAGTGCCTTTGAAAAGAATAAGCCCGAAAGCCATTCAGGCGCTTCTCGGAAATCAATTAGAGGACAAAAATGAAAACGATTAAAGCAAAAACCGTTGCCCTAGTGATAGCCATGTCCGCAAGCACTTCAGTCTATGCGTTTCCGGGCTATCAGTGGGAAAAAGCAGCACAAAGTGTTGGTATTGATCCAGTCATGCTCTACGCCGTTGCCTTGGCTGAGTCAGCCTCACATCGAGGTCTTAACATGACCAGTCCATGGCCATACGCAATTCGCAATGGTTCAAACGCAACCTACGCCAAATCTAAGACAGAAGCGGAGCAACTGTTAAACCAGGCACTTCAAGAGAGTGAAAAATACCAGCTCGATATTGGCCTTATGCAAATCAATTTGCATTGGCATGGGCATCGAGTGAGCTCAGCAGCTGAACTGCTAGACCCCATCACCAACCTTACTGTCGGCTCCAGTATTTTGGCCGAAGCAATCAAGTCTTCACCAAACGATTTAGAGCTTGGCATAGGCCGCTATCACAGTTGGAACGAAGAGCGTGCACGCTGGTATGGGCAAAGAGTGCTTTCTATCTATCGCAATATTTTACATGAACTGGAGGTCCGTCAATGACAACCAATCAACAAGACTTCTATCAATTAAATTTGGCGTACCTACACGCAGCACGTGAATTGGCGCGCATTGATCCGCAAGAGGCGGTCTTGCGCTTTGGACTTACACGCGACGTGGTGGATGCACTTATTAATGCCGGTGTTGACGACCTGCAACGAGTGGCGACCTCATCATTCATGCTGTTTCAACCAAGGGGTAACCAAAGCCAACTGATTGAGATGGTGAAGAGCAAAGGTACAGGTATCCCAAGAATCGCTTATTTATTATCAACCCTAAACAACAAGGGGGATGCATGATTGATAACCTGTCCAAAAGTGAGCTGTTTACCCGAGCCTCGCTGCTTATTAAGTACGGATTTCGAACGACCATTATCGCGCTCGATACAGGTTTGCCAATCCACATTATCAGAAGGCTGCACAAAGAAGTGACTGGCAAGTCACCTTGTCCTGGTCAATTGCCAGAATCTGATGCCATCGTTAAAAGCAGAAGAGCCCTAGTTGAAGGCTCCCTGCTGATGGCGCTTTATGTCAATATTGGTGGTGATAATGTCTACAAGAAATTAAATATCGATGCTTTGATGAAGGCTTACGATGCGTACTTGGTTGCAAGAGAAGAGGCAGATCTTCCAGCTGAGATCCCCTGGAAAAAACTGACCATCAATGAAGGTTGGGTTCTAGCTCGTGATTTAAGATCACAGCTTGCATCCTTACACCGGTGTCGATGCGGCAGTCTGTATTTGACGGTATCTCAACAGCGCATTCAGCTTAAATGTCCTGTGTGTGAGATTATGGCCGAGCAAACCACTAGAGCACTTTTTGAGAACTAACATGCTGATGCATGATTTGATTGTGCACCGCCCGTGCACTTTGAGAGTACTAAGAAGATGACAAACTTACTTAAATCTTTACCAGCACGCTGCTGGTTTATATCACTGGGGCTTTTTCTGGCGACTTTGGCTTCGGCTCATTTTTTTCCATCAGAAATATTAACGGCATCTGCCAAGTTAGCGGCTTTGCCATTTCTGTTCTGCACCGTCGTTTTTTTCAGCTACTTGGGATTCAAAGCGACCTGTAATCCCATCGGACTTATAGCCATCATCACTATGCTTGTAGCAATCGCATATTGGCAAGCGAGTTGGACAATTGTTGGTTTGGGACTCTTCTTCTTAGCTATTTGTACTGGAATTAGATTCTTGAGCAGCCAAGTTAAAGATTCGGGTAGAACTTTGAGCATTGAAGAAAAATGGTATTGGTATAAGCTCCATTCGTTTTTTGATGGCTTTTATCCTAGGTATCCCAAAAAGCCAAAAAAATAGCCAGCCCACCACAAGCTGGCTACCTTCTGTTTTTAGTTCCTTCCTGATGCCTGGTTATAGGCCCTAATATCGATCAAGTTGTTCTGAGCATAATCTCCCGCAAGGGATGCATTTGAGATCACTGCAATCTGCTTATCCACAAATGCTTTATCTTCTTCGGACACACTGTCGGGGATGTAAGAGCCACTCTCATCCTTTTGACGATACTCATTTAGTATTTGTTCCCTTAAGCCAAGCATTTCAGGCGACCAACTCGATGAGTCTTCAGAGTTGAAAACGCGCCCCGCCAAACCTTCATTGAAAGCTTGAGCGAACACTTGACTTTGAATCGGGGTCAATCCCATTCTCTGCCCTTCGCTGTATGCTTCCTGTTTAAAATCATCGGCATACTGTTCTAAGAACTCACCATATCGATTGTTAACTGCCGCACCGAATGCCCCAGCCAACATGGCTTCAGACTTAGTGCCCCAGTTTACTTCGGAGGCATACTGCGAACTCGATCCACTGTATGCATCATTAAACGCCGTCAATGGATTTTCCAAAGAGGTTCCGGCATCAACGGCGGCTTTTAAGCCATCCCAGGTTGATTTGCTGGCCACCGTTGCATTGTGCAAGAAACCTCTTGAGCCAGGATCTTCAAGCGCTTGTTCTTTGTAACTCTCATAGTCTTCGCCAAAGTGATTCAAGGTATGCAGTGCTGCATCAGTATGCTTGCCACTGAAATCACCAATAGCACTGGCGCTGTTGAAGAACATTTCAGCACCAGAGACTCCGCTATCATCAGCCATAATGCGAGATCGCCACTGAGATCCAGCTTCACTGTTTAGTCCAGATTGATAGGTACTTGTGTCAGAAGCTACGGCCTGCTGGGCTTGCTGCTGATGCGCATTCAACTGTCCATCTATACCAGACAGATTGGTTTGGTAAGCCGATTGAGCTGCGTTGAACTGAGTTTGAACTGTTGCTGCATCCTCGTAGCCGCCCAATACACCCGATTCAACTTGGCTTTGAGTACCACCAAAAGTAGGTGCAGTTGATGACATGCCTTCATTTGAGCGCGGCTGAATTGATCGTAAATCGGCTCCGGTAGCCATGGCCATAACCGTCATTGCAGCTTGATAATCATTGTCGCGTTCAGCGGGCGTTGAAGAGTTGCTATAGGTTAAAGACTCCATAGCTGCCGCTACATACGCCTGATTATCATCAGGTAGCAAGCGCTGATACATTGGAAGGTTTTCACGTAAACGGTTACCTGCTTCAACATGCTGGTTCATATAGCGACCTAAATAATCCATGACTTCAGGATTGTCCGCTGCTAATCGGGTTAACGTCGCACCATCAGTATTTCTTTGTCCTGATAGACTGTAGCTGGCCTGATCAAGCTCACTAAAGCGATTTGATGCCGTGACAACGTCTTGAGCTGAACTCTGAAGTGACTGATAGTCTTGGTTAGACAAGGACATCTCAACGCCAGAACGTCTTGAGTCTGAAAGGTCCTTAACCATTGCATCGCGATACTCAGCACGTCGTGAATCACTCGATGCCAAGCTTTGCATCTCCCCAGTGAGCGTATTTGCGGTCGTAGATCGAGAACTGCCTTCTGACGACTCAACTTGGCCACTAAAGTTACCACCTAAATCCAGCCCTGCTCGTACCCTTGATAGTTTTGGTACACGAGATGAGTCTGGCTTATCGACTCCTGGCAAGTTGCCCTGTGGAGAATCATTGCCGCCAGTACCAAGAAGCCTTCCAAGAAAGCCCTTATCAGCAACTTCTTTCTCACCGGGATTAGTAATAGTTCCATCGCCACCGACCCTTAGGCCTCCCGATAGCACGCCCGATACCAAGCCACGTACAGCATCTTTTTTATCGTCTCCAAAACCATACCGAGTTTGCAGGTCATCAGTAACCTGATTAACAACGGCGCTAGATGCGGAGTTAGATGAGCCGATCTGACGTCCAACCGAAGACAGGTTGTCGTAACTTAGCTTTTCACCAAAAGTTCGACTCATAGTATTCCCAACCTGACGACTAAAGGCTTGGGTTGCTTGAGTCATGGATTCTTTTGCAGAGCCAACCATTGAACCCACTGCGTTTCCTACAGAGAAACTGCTTAGTAGGTTTGACGCGCCGGTCATAGCAGAACCAGTGAGGGCTGAATTTTGGAACATTGACTGTGATTGCATTACCGGGGCATTTTTCGCGACATCTGGACTTGTCATCTTTTCATCAATGGCATCACCGTTTTGAAGACGTCCAGCCAAGTGGGTAGCGGTTATTGCTGAGCCATAAACGAGCATGAGCGAAATCGCCGGAACACTCGACGCCAACATGCCGCCAGTCGCTATCCAGGTTTGCAGCACTGAATCCATCTGCATCATCCCGGCAAAAGATGGCACTTCTGTACCTGCAAAGGCATCAAGAGCCGACATTTTCCCTGCAACGGTTAAATGAATATACAGGTTAATGATGGCCATGACAGGCATCCAAAGTTGAATCCAAAGCAGGATTAACAAGTACTTCCCAGCCATTCGCATCCCGATTTGGCCAAGGGCTATCACAAAGGCCATCAAAGGGGTGATGGCGTAAATGAAACCCTCAAAAAACGTCATCATCGGACGAACGATACTTTGGAACAGGGTCTGCTCCGCCGCCCATTGTGTATTGCGCTGTTCAATCGCTTGGTTAACCATAACGGCTGCGGTGAAAGCTTGATCATCCATATACTTGCCCGTCACGCTTTGCTCATAAATAGGTAAAAGCACCGACGCGGTCATGTACTCTTGGGTGTTAACCGAGGCCAAACCAAGATTATTCAGTGCATTTCGGATCACGTCATCAGTATCAGTGGCTGACGAAGTTCCCAATGAGGCTGACAGAACCTGTTTAAGCCTTGGAATGAAGGTTGATTCTGTCATGAGTTTCAGTTGGCTATAGGCATCGGTGCAGTCCAAATCGCTACTGCTACCACTGAGCATGATGCGCGTGCCATAAATGCGCGAATCAAACCTAATCGCAGTCATCGGGTTAGGATCACTCAGCACCTGATCGAGGTTCTTTTGGCCAATGTCGATACCAATCAAGGTGCACTCTTTAATGTAGTTAAACCAAGATTGCTCGATATCCGAGCCGCCGACACGATTTGCATCACCCAACCCAGAGCGATCCATCACCTGTTTTCTCACTTTAATCAGTGTCTGTAAACTGGATGCAAAGCCGTATTCCGTCATGGCGGGAGTTGAGAACGCCGTTTCAAACAATCGCGTGATTTGAAATCCAACAGTCGAAATTGTACTGCCTGCGGCAGCAACACCGATGGGCACATTATCAACCACTCGAACTTGTCCCGTGTACGCATCCTCAATGCTCACACGGGTACTGGGTCCAAACATGGTTGCAAAGACTATCCATGAGACTAAAACGTGCTGAAAGTTAATCCCTCGACCACCTTGCATTAAGGCCTGAACAGAGACCATCAATACCCCAATGAGCAAGCCAATGCGAACCATTGAAGTAAAGTCGCCTGTACCAGTAATCATCGCGACAGCGTTCAAGACCTGCTCTAAAAATGCCGAATCCCCGATGGAATAGATCTCCCACATGACCTATTCCCCCAGTGCCGTAGATTTAACGGTGTAATAACGCTGCTTGCGAATGGTCTGAATCACCTGGTTAAAATGCGCCAGCAATTCTTGCTCTGAACCGTATCTTCGCTGTAACGCGGCGTATTCCTCATTGATTTGGCGACGTGCACGTTCAAGGTCTTCCGTTAACAACTTCGCATAGGCATGATCTTCCACACCGGAGGTACTTCTAGCTGCATTGAGCATGTCTTCAACCAATGCTCGGGCCATCTCAACAGCAATAAATGGCGCAGCTCTTGAAGCAAACGACCTAGCAGCCCCTTCATTTAATGCAGAAAGTGTTCGAATCATGCCGCCAATACTTGCAGGAGCCGAGGTCATAAAAGCCTTTTCGGTGGTGCTAGCTGCCCCAGTATTTCGAGCAAACTTAAATATAATGCCGTTACTAGAACCTGTACCAAGAAGTAAATTTTCGACCTGAGTTGATAACCCGGTTAGGGTCACGTTAGTGATTGTCGGATTTAGACAGCCGTCTTGTGTCACTGTGTCACATCGGTACATAGCGACGTTACCGCCATGAATTAGATGCTCAATAGTCACTTTATTGCCATTCAGTCTGGTCAGTTTTGGGGCTTTACCTTGACCATCAGCCGCATTCGCTAAATCACCAACGATGATCGAGCCCGTCACGGACATAACCGCTTCAAGAAAACGGTCATCCCCCGATGCAAACCAGCTTGATGCCGAGTGACGTTTCAGTGCTCGCCAGACCAAGTTACCTTTAATCGTTTTGTTCACATCAGATGCCGCGACACTTGAAGCATTCTCGTAAGGGTTCTTACCATTGGACTCACTCCAACTGGTAAAAATGTCTCCAGCCCCTTTAAGTGAGCTCAACATGCTGGCCTCTGTTTGCCCCTTCTTACCAAAGGCGGCCAGGGTATCGTTCACGACTCCCTGAGCCATTTGACAGGAATTGCCAAAATACTCGTTCAACTGCTGGATTTTCTTTTGCAGTGTCTCCATGTGCTGGGAGCATTTCTCACACATAGCACTGAGCGCCAATTGGAATGCGTATCCCTTGGCATTTGCCGCTACAGAGCGAAGTAATTGAACAAACTGATCTGCATTAACAAATGACAAACTTCCAGCGAACATATCAATGCCGCCACAACCGGCTTGGAATGACGGAGGCACCATAGAGACGAGGTTCTCGTTCATGATCCTGTTACGAACAACAACACTTCCACCAGATATAACGCCACGCCGCTGACTCTCGAATACACCAGGCGCAGTGGTGTTGGTCATTGAACCAAACAACTGATTCATCTCCTGTTGCAAGCTTGCTTGGCTCATAGATGAAAAACCAATCGCACAGGCGATTAGCGATACTTGGAATACTTTTTTCATCGTTATAACCCTCCTTGTGCACGCAGATAGCGAACAAGGAACTCAGGGTCCTGTAATATTTTTTCGTTAAGCTCTTGGGCTGACATCGCGAGTGAAACGCCGGGCTGAACAGGTCTGGTGGCATAGTAAGTTTGATCGTCAATCCAACCGGCTTGATGGGCTGCAAGAATGATTCGATTATTGAGCTCATCAAGGCTCATTGCGCCCTGGCCAATCGGAGTGATGACATTAGGCGGGTCTACTAAGAAGACCGCAGGAACAGTCGTAACGGACAACGATTGTGCTTGTCCTGAATCGACTTTGTAATTTGGAAATTCTCCACTTGGTAAAGGCAAGCCATCGACAGCAATAGCAAACACCTCGAAACCGTAGTTCAAAGCCATGGATTCGATGATAGGCGCTTGAGCGTGGCAGTAAGGGCAATCCGAACGATAGAAGAAGAACAAGCCAGCCCGTTTTGCTACTTCACCTAAAGCTACATCGCGTTGAGCGCCAGCTTCTCGATCCATCCGATTGGCAGCATAGGTCGCCAAGGGTCTGCGACTGATTTCATCCAAAACAGGATCGCCCATGACCACCTGCTGACTAACATCAGCAAACTGTGAACCCTTATCCATCATGACGCGCTGAAGATACAGATAAGCCCTGACGTTCTCATTCGTCGGCTCATCAATTGCCTTGTCCATGAACGATTGCATATGCTCTCGGAACCATGCGGCACTGAAGGGCTTTAGTTCGCTCTGACTGGACTCCACGACACCAGTTTCCGGCTCTATCAGCTCATCAGGCTGCTCAGGTTCAGGAATAACCTGATACCAAAACCAGCCTTCCTGACCACGCTGATAGAATGGTCCATCACTGGCATGGGCGGGCAAGATGAATAGCAAGAAAATAATGATTGGGATGGTCACCCATAGGATGAACCAAGGGAACAAGGGGGTTCTCATTGTCAGCTCCAGAAAATTTCATAGAGCTAACATGCTAATGATCCCGGTAAGAGCGATTGGCCAGATAGATGAATGAATCGTGTGTTTTTCTGACTAGCTGTTGTGACCAGTAACAACAGCTAATTTTAACGAGCCAAATTTATGATTGGACCGCTTTGAGCGAATAGCGGACATCAACGTTCACTTCAGCATTACCGAATACTGAACGGTTTTGAGCTAAAGTTTTTGCGCGGCACATGGAAAAGAACTGCGTAGAGTTTGGTGCCAGATGCAAGTCCATGCTAGGGATTTACTGCTGACTAAATAACTGCTCCTAATTGTGATACACCTGCTTCAAGCCATGCTTGCCACCTAGGAACGGAGCCGCTGTGTCCATAAAGTGGTATACCTGCTCCAGTAAGTCATCCATGTTCTTACACTGATGGTTACGGGTTATCGTTTCATGCAACGCATGCCATAGCTTTTCAATTTTGTTGTGCCACGGGCTGTATACCGGTAAAAACAAGAGCTTGAACTTTGGGTTCTCATTCAGCCATTTCTGCGTTTTTTTGCTCTTATGGATGATGTAATTATCCACAATTAGCGTGATACTTTTCGCTCGCCGGTATTGCCCTTTCAGTTGCTCCAACAGCGCAATAAACAAATCACTGGTCTTGCGCTCACCACCAACATAACTGATTTGTCCTGTCTGGCTGTGCAGTGCCCCCGCCAGATAGTGTTTCTTATTCTGGCCGGGTGTAGCTACCTTACGCTGTTTACCTTTAAAGGTAAGCGTCCGGCAATACCACCTATCGCTTAACAAACTGCCATGGTAGCAGTTGCTCGATATCGACGTCGGGCTTGCTGAGTTCATCAAGGCAAGTCATCACATACTCGAACACATTGAGGTCGTTAGCTTTAGCGGTTTCGATGATACTGTAGAGCGTTGCGCTGGCGTTTGCGCCCGTGGCGGTTTGACTAAATAGCCAGTTTTTTCTGCCTATCACGAACGGTTTAATCGCGCGCTCAGCGCGATTATTATCAATCTTTAGGTGGCCGTCGAGTGTATAACGTACAAGCTTTTCCCATTGGTTCAAGCAGTATTGTATCGCTTCGCCTAATTTGGTTTTCGGTAACACTTGTTGAACTGATTTCATTAGCCATGCGTGAAGCTGATTGAGCAACGGTAGGCTCTTTTCTTGTCTGGTAAGGTAGCGCACTTCGACCGTTTTATCGTTTAGCTGCGTTTCGATGCGGTAGAGCTTTTGGATATGATTGAGTGCCCAATCTGCTTTTCCGCTGCCTTTCTTACCCGCACCTTTTTTGGCTTCCATGAACTTACGACGTGCATGTGCCCAGCTTGCGACAGGCTAAGCCTGAGAATAAAGGAGGTAATTATGTTGTAACCAAAATTATTCGTTGAATTCCAGAGGGTTCAACTCCCTCCCGGTAAAAGCTAACCACTAGCCGGAAGCGAGTCTTGCATGGGTGACGGCAACGTTATTCGTGAAGCGTAGGCAGCAGGTACTAAAGCCGCGGGATGGAGTCTCGATATCATGTTCACGTTGGAGGCTTCATTTTGTTGGGAATGGGGTCAGTACAGTACATATCGTAATGGTAAGAGATGTATTGTCCGACCGGGATCTATGGCCGGGGCAAAGGTACAGGATGGAATTCTCAGGAACCTGTGAGATCCAGTATTGACCTGAGTATTATTAAGCGTTTGGCTCTAGCTATTAACAAAGCCGGGCTGTCTGATAATGGCTTCCAATCAGACAGAGCGAACAGGAAGCGCGCTCAGGAGCTTAAAAGCGAATCCATAAGTGATTAGGTAGTAGATGCTGGAAGTCTTAGTGCGCCATAGTACTGTTGACTTGGGGGAACTCTGCTCAGGAGGACCCTAACGAGGAAAGGGCGCACCATAACTTTTTAACTGTTGATGGGAAACATAGAGGTGCACAGAAACCGATGATTGTGTCAACGAAACAACAACAGATAGCCAAATTGGCTAAAGAGAAACCGAAACTCGTGTTCACATCACTCAATCATCTACTGAATATTGAATGGCTATATGAAGCGTATAGGCTCACGCGTAAAGATGGTGCAGTCGGCATAGATGGTGAAACAGCACGTGACTATGAACAGCACTTGGATGCAAATCTGCAATCATTGCTTGAAAGAGTCAAGTCTGGACGCTATCGAGCGCCTGCTATTCGTCGCGTGTATATTCCCAAGGGCGATGGTAAGTTGCGTCCACTTGGGATCCCCACATTTGAAGACAAGCTTGTTCAACGTGCCGTTGTAATGCTACTGGAGCCAATATACGAACAGACGTTCTATGATTGTTCATTTGGTTTTCGACCGGGCTACTCTGCGCACCAAGCGCTACAAAGTCTTCGTAATCACATCATGGATGACGGGGGTAAGTGGGTACTAGACGTGGATATACAGCAGTATTTCGATACTATTGAACATACTCAGTTGAGAAACTTTTTAGACCAACGAGTGACGGATGGCGTTATTCGTAAAATGATAGACAAATGGCTAAAAGCCGGTGTGATGGATGGGAGTAAACTAAAGAAGTCTGTAATCGGGACGCCACAAGGCGGTGTTATTTCTCCTTTGCTAGCAAATATATATTTGCACTATGTATTGGATGAATGGTTTGCCAATTCGGTTAAAGCTCGCATGCTTGGGCGTTCAAGTTTGACTCGGTTTGCGGACGATTTTGTTATGGTGTTTGAACATTACGAGGATTGTTATCGTGTTCAACAAGTCTTAACCAAACGCTTTACGCGTTATGGACTGACACTGCACCCTGACAAAACTCGCCGCGTAGATTTTCGATTTCGGTATCGAAAAACGAATATCCAACGCGGTAAGTGCGTTAATTTTGATTTTCTAGGCTTTACCCATTACTGGGGGCGGTCTCGACGTGGTCACTTTGTTGTTTGTCAAAAGACAGCGAAGAATAGGCTCGCTCGAACACTAAAGGCATTTAATGTGCTGTGCCAAAAGATGCGCCATAAACCGCTGGATTTGCAGTGGGAATGGTTAAATCGAAGGCTAGTGGGACACTTTGTCTACTTTGGGATCACTGGAAACATAAAATCACTTAAACGTCTCCACCATAAAGTGGAGCGTCTATGGCATAAGTGGCTAGGTCGCCGTTCTAGGAAAAGTTACATTCCTTGGGTACGATTCACGCTAATGCTTAAACGCTTCCCATTGGCGATTCCAAGGATCTATCATCGTTATGTTTAATGCGCTACGCAGCGAATAAACTGTTATGAAGAACCGGATGCGTTAATTGCGCTCGTCCGGGTCTGTGAGGGGTGAGGGCAGTAATGTCCTCATCTACTCGGAAACCGATAAGGGTCGCTTGCGTTTGCTCGTAGCCTTGATAGCCATCCACTTGTAAGTAGCCGTTATAGCCATTAAGGAAGTCTACTGCGCATTGCCCAGCGCGACTATTGTGATAATCGTACAACACGATATTGGATGTCGCTGTATCGGGGATATTACCGCTAGGTGAATCAGCGCCACTGGCGTACAACCACATATAGCTGTTCGCTTTTTCAGACTCAACCACTTTTAGCGTGGTTTCACCCGCCGCGATAACAGGTTGCTTTAACAGGTGTTGATGAAGCTGCTCATAAAGCGGTTTAAACAACTCAGCACAGCGGATTATCCAGTCCGCCATCGTCTTACGGCTTAATTCAATACCGTGCTGTTTGAACATCGCTTCTTGTCGATAAAGCGGTAACCCATACTGATATTTGCTGGTGATGATTTGACTTAACAAGCTTGGCGTTGCGTAGCCTTTTGGAATCACGCTGTGAGGTACGGGCGCTTGTTTAATCGTGTTGCTGATACCGTCCTTTTCACAGGTACGGCACGCATATTTAGGGCGAACATGCTCTATCACTTTAACCTGTGCAGGAATAAACTGAAGCTTCTCTGACTTATCTTCACCAATGCGATGTAATTCGCCCGCACAACAGCCACAGATTTTTTCTTCGTCGCTAATATCGTGAACGATAACTTCACGAGGCAGGTCTTTAGGTAGCGGTTTACGTGTGGGCTTTTTGCGGGTATAGCTAATCGTTTCTTCGGCTGTTTCAGATTCAACAACCAGTTCTTCCGCTTCGTTAAGGAAACTGCGAATAAGTCCTGCAATTTAGTTCTTGAACCAGCCTTTGCATTCGCCGTCTAATTTTTGAACGCTAAATTTTCAATTTCGGCCAATATACTGCCGTTTTAGGCCTGATTTTGGCCTAATCCCGGGTTATTCCCGGATTTTAGACAGATCCTGGCTGTCGTCGTAACATCTGGTCTACTTTAAACAGGTTCGCCAAGGTGAATAGCATGGCTAACTGTGAGTCATTCTTCATCAGCCCTTTATAGCGTGCTTTGATAAAACCAAACTGACATTTGATGATCCGAAACGGATGCTCCACTTTCGCCCGGATGCTGGCTTTTAAGTATTCGATGTTAATGGCCGTTTTGTTCTTGCGAGGATGCATTTTCAGTGCCCGGACTTTTCCGGGGCGTTCGGCAATCAGCCATTCCACATCCTTTTCTTTTAGTTCTTCACGCTTCTCTGCGCCTTGATATCCAGCGTCGCCAGAGATGAATTCCTCATCGCCATGCAACAGGTTCTTCATCTGATTAAGGTCATGATCGTTGGCGGCGGTGGTCACCAGCGTATGGGTCAGGCCACTCTTGGCATCCACACCAATATGGGCTTTCATACCGAAGTGCCATTCATTGCCTTTCTTGGTCTGATGCATCTCCGGGTCACGTTCATTCTTTTTGTTTTTAGTGGAGCTGGGAGCTTCAATAATCGTCGCATCCACCAATGTTCCTTGCGTCATCATCACACCGCAGTCCGACAGCCATTGGTTGACCGTTTTGAATAATTTGCGAGTCAGCTTGTGCTTTTCCAGCAAGTGCCGGAAGTTCATAATGGTAGTGCGGTCTGAAATGGCTTTATCCAATGACAGTTGCGCAAACTGACGCATCGAGGCAATTTCATATAATGCATCTTCCATGGCTTCATCACCGAGGCTATACCATTGCTGCATACAATGAATGCAAAACATGGTCTCAAGCGCGTACGGACGTCTGCCATTGCCAGCTTTAGGATAAAAGGGTTCAATCACTTCCAGCAGTTGAGGCCACGGCAGCAGTTTATCCATTCTGGATAAGAATATCTCTTTACGAGTCTGGCGGCGCTTGCTGGAAAACTCACTATCGGCAAAAGTTAACTGTTGGCTCATGGGCGGTAATGGCTGTGATTTACTATGCAGCTATGATCTCACATCGGGGACTTATTCGCATCTTCCCTAGGTATTGAGTAATGGATCATTTTTCCAATTGTTCAGCTTTAAGCGCAGTACTTTGCAACGTAAGCGATCAATATAGACCCGGATCACCCCATTTTATCTAAGTCGCTCGTTAATTTTTTGTCCGCGAATCTCTCTTTCCAGACTCTTGGCGTCAGGTCGAGTACGTCTTTGGCCGGATGCAGTGCTACACGCTGCAATACATCCACGAGGTAATGGTAGGGATTGACGCCTTGCAGGCGGCAAGTCACCATCAGGCTTTGTAATATGCCCAGTTGTTCAGCCCCGAGTTCGGACCAGCAGAACAAATAGTTTTTTCTGCCCATGGGAATAACCCGCAGTGCCCGTTCCAGATGATTGGTATCCAGGGGTAACGCCGGGTTACTCAGGAACACCTTGAGTTGGCTCTCCCGCTCATGCGCATAGTGAAGCGCCTTGGCGAAGGGGGATTTGGGCAGTAAATCGGTGCGCTGGCGTTGTTGGTAGACCCACCGGAAGAACTCAGTGACTAAGGGTTCGCTGTGTTGTTGCCGGTAGGTATGGATATCAGCCAGGTCTGATTGCTTATCCCGGATGTGTTTTTCATGCCGGTAGAGCGTGGCGATGATATCCAGTGCCTGTTGCGCTGTTTGCGGCTCACTGTCGAGGGCTTTTTCAAAGCCTCTGCGCATGTGTACCCAACAGGCAGCGTGCACAATCTGCAGTTCGTGTTGATTTAATTGTTCAACCGTTTTGGTGTAAGCGGCATAGCCGTCGGTCAGCAAGGTACCGGTAAAGTCCTGTAGCTGTGCTTTGGCATGCAACATGCCCCGGCTGTGACTCCAGGTAAACGCCACCTCATCACTGTCACCGTACATCGGCCAGAAGTAGGTTTGTTTCATTTGCCCCGGTTTTCGGCCAGCCCCTTTGGTACGCCCGGCTTTAATGGGCACTTCATCCATGGTCAGTATGTTGCTTTGCAGAATGTGCTGCCACTGGGCCTTGGCGATGGGCCGAAGCAGCTCAATGCCTTGTTGTATCCAGTTGATTAAGGTAGCCCGGCTAAGGGTGATACCGCTATCGAGCATCCGTTGATGTTGGCGGTGAAGCGGTAAGTGATATACCGCTTTATCCACCATCAGCCCAGCGAGTAGTGAGACATCGCAGTAACAGCCTTCCAGTACATTGATGGGGGCTGGGGTATCCTTAAGGGTTTGCGTGGTTTTATGACGCACGACCTGACGACGATACACCAGTACCACATAACTGCCGGGCTGTTGTGCTAAGCGACGGGTTTCTTTGATATCCACGACATCATACTGGTCGGCATCCGCCCCCTGTAACTCAGGCGCAGGCACATCAATAATCAGCTGAGGCACCGTCTCATCAAAGCGTAGGCCGTCATCATTCACATCCGAGTCGCGACGTTGCTTTTGTGAGGAACGGGTATGGGCCTTCACCGGTTTGGTGTCTGCCGGTAAGGCGTGTGTCTCACCCTCATCAAACAAACTGCTCTGCGCCGGATTATCCACTAACACTTTTTCAGACTTACGCCCGAACAACTGGCGTTTAAGCCAGTCCAGTTGATGCTTGAGTTGCGCAATCTCCTCAGCTTGATGAGCAAAGGCAGCCTCAATTTCAGACGGTGAAAGGTGACTAATAGAATGTGTTTTCATGGCGTAAATTATAACAAAATCAGTCAATTAAATCGCCTGTTTTGTTTGTCTTTTTGCCAGTAAATGCCATCAATCAAACACTGTAACTGAGCACTGTTTAATGGTGTTTTTGCTGTACCGTCAGTGACTTTGGCGAAGGTGCCTTTTTCTAACCGTTTACTCCACAAACAATAACCGCCCTGGTAGTAATACAACACCTTGAGCTGGGTACGGCGTTTATTGATAAACACAAACCAGTCACCACAATGCGCTTGCATCCCCAGTTTGCCCTGTACCAGTGCCGCCAGCCCATCAAACTGTTTGCGCATATCGGTATTACCGGTATACAGCCAAATACGCCCATTGGATAAGGGTAACATCAGGCAGCCCGGTTCATCCGCAGCACCACACCACCGGGTAATGCCAGTTCAATCTCCCAGGCAGAGCCTGCGCTCTGGTTCGCACTTGCTGGCATATCAAAGGCAAGCCAGTTATCTTGCTGCGCAAGCGATTGGCTATCATCGCTCAGTTTTTTACGCCACAGATAGAAGTTTGATACTGTTAACGCATGCTGTGCACAAAATTCACTGACTGTCAGTTCGCCTGCTGCTTGCTTATCAATCAATTCCTGCCATTGCTCGCGTGTTCGTCTTTTTGTTGCCATCGATTAAGTCTCCGTGAGTAAAATCTACGGGGACCATTTTACGGGGTAGCTCCGCCGGGAAAAGACGGTCTAAATTGATCGCTTACTTTGCAACAATCGGTTCTATCCCGGGCACATCCAATTCCCGTTCATCAAAAGTGATAAAATGGCCTATTGTACGTCTTTCAATGGCGATGTTTTTTGCCTTGACTCTTTAACCTTAACCATTCGCCAACTTTACTTCTTAGCTGATATTCCACCTTGATAGGTATACACCAGACTGGCACCGACTGAAAACAAGAAGTAGCTTACTATTACTGCTCTTAGTTCTTTCCAAAAAAACTATTAGCTAGGCCTTTCCTAACATAACTAAAATGGTTTAAATCCCAAAAAACGAAAGCTACCATCAATATAGTTGCGGTAGCTCTCATCAAGTCAATATAGTATTTCTTCATATCAGAGCCAGAACTTGATACCTGCAACAAAAGCAGTATCACGAGTACTTTGCCCATTTAACTTCGCAAAGTCGGCTGTATTACCAAATTTATTTGTCCACTCAACGCCAACATAGGGAGCAAACTGGCGGGTAAACTCATAACGAACCCGAAAACCAATAGCACTGCTAGACAAGCCACTACCAAGGTTATTTTGGACGTCATCCTTACCGTAAAGCGTCAACTCTGCTCGTGGTTGAACAATTAACTTTTGAGTAAGTAATAGCTCATACTCAGCTTCGATCGAAAATGCACTATTACCTTGCTCTCCTAAATACGCAGTCATATCAATTTCAAACCAGTAGGGGGCTAGACCTTGTAAACCAAAAGCTAGCCATTTGCGGTTTTCACCTTCGTTATTGTAATCAAGTCGAATACCGACTTGTGTATCCCAATAAGCAGATATTGCGTGGCCCCATAGAAAATCTGTTTGGTTCTCCTCTAAATTACCTTCGCTAAAATCTCCTTCAGTTTTGATGACTAATCTATCAAAAGTAGTGCCATACCATGCCTGAAAGTCAAAAACACCTGCGTTTGTTTGCTCATTATATTCAAGACGATCCCCTAGTAGCGCGTAAAATGAATGCTCATCTGCCAAAGTCAGTCGTTTGTCGCTACTGAGTGCATAAGGGCCTTCAGTCAAAGTTGTACCTGCTGCATAAGCATGGGGGTCTCTAGCATCTTTAGGTGCATCTCCACCTTGTGCTTGCATTTTAGAATCACCCATCTCAGTCATCTCATCTTTTGCAGATACAGATACACTTATAAGGGGCAAACCTATTAATAATAGTCTTAACGTATTGGTTAGTATTAATTTTTTCATGATACAACTACCTCTCTAAACATACCTGCATCCATGTGGAATAATAAATGGCAATGCCATGCCCAGCGACCTACGTCATGAGGTGTTGTTAAAAAACTAATTCTTTGCGCTGGTTGTACAGGGATAGTATGGCGACGAACCTGTACATCACCTTTTTCATTCTCCAAATCGCTCCACATACCATGCAGGTGCATGGGATGTGTCATCATTGTATCGTTTTGTAAAATAACTCTTAAACGTTGATTATGCTTCATGTGAACTGGCGTGCTTTTTCCAAATTCCAAGCCATCAAATGACCAGCTATAACGCTCCATGTTTCCAGTTAAATGTAATTCAATTTCAGCCTCTGGCTCTTGCTGGTTTGTAATTCCCTCAAGAGAATGTAAATCTGCAAGTGTTAAAACACGGCGTCCATTTTTACGTAAACCTATACCGGGATCATCAAGGTTTGTTCTAGGCATATCAACACGCATATCAACAGAAGCTCCATACTCTGTTTTTGCATGACGCACTTTAGTGCTAGCAACAGCTAATGGGTTTTTAGTCATTCCATGTTTACTATGATCCATTGCCATCGCTCCATGACCCATTGCACTATGATCCATTTTATTAGAATTCATGCCCGACATACCTGCCGTATCAGCCATTGTAGAATGCACACTATCATGGGTCATATTGCCCATCATATCTGTCATCGTTAACCACTCAACGGGGTCTAAAGAAGGTACTGGTGCATCAACGTTAGGTGCCATTGATAAAGTACCTTTAGCATAACCTGAGCGATCCATGCTTTGTGCAAAAATCGTATATGCATCATTTTTTGGCTCGACAAGTACATCATAAGTTTCACCGGGACCAAATCTAAATTCATCTACTGTCACAGGTTCAACATTTTGTCCATCAGCTTGTACAACTGTTAACTTCAGCTCAGGTATTCTTACATCAAAAAACGTATTGCTAGAACCGTTAATAAATCTAAGCCTAACCTTTTCGCCAGCTTTAAACATTCCACGCCAGTTTGTCAAAGGCGCACAACCATTCATTAAAAAAGTCATTGCAGATGCTGATAAGTCTGCAAGATCTGTAGGGTTCATTCTCATTTTATTCCACATTTCCCGGCGTTGTAGCGCATTTGAAACGCTGCTATTTGAAATGTCATCAAAAAACTCTGGAACAGTAGGTTGATTAAAGTTAAATACATCGCTCTGTACTTTTAACTTGCGAAACAAATCCATTGGGTCATCATCAGTCCAATCAGACAATTGGATGACATGCTCATTGTCAGCACTAATAATATCCTTTTCTCTTGGCTCAATAATTAATGCGCCGTACATACCTGTCATTTCTTGAAAGCCACTGTGTGAGTGATACCAATATGTGCCGCTTTGTTGCAGCTTAAATTTATAAACAAAGGTTTCACCCGGCATTATACCTTTAAAGCTAATACCCGGTACGCCATCCATTTGATACGGAAGAATGATCCCATGCCAATGAATTGAACTCGGCACTGATAATTTATTAGTTACCCTGATAGTAACGTCATCACCTTCTCTGAGGCGCAAGGTAGGAGCTGGTATTGAGCCATTGATTGTTGTAGCCATTCTTACAACACCTGTGAAGTTTACGGGTGACTCATCTATCACTAAATCTATTACTTCTCCACTTAGTTCGGGCGCAGTACCTGTTGAAGTTCCAGCAATCAAAGATGAAGCTGCATGAAGAACACTTGGAAAAGCAGCTAATACACCGCCAGCAATTACACCTTGTACAAAGCGTCTACGTGGCGTAGAAACTTGATGTAATGGACTTTTAATTCTCATTTTGTACTCCGTTATTTAACCAATAAGTTAATGTGACCAATGAATGTGCTTAATCTTCCATTCACCATTTTGTTTTTCCAGCACCATCGTTTCCATGCCTTGATAATCGCGTTCAACACCTTTATGAGTACCTGTAGTTTGACTACGCGACGCAGAGATAGCGGTATTTCCAAGTATCGTCACTTGATGTTCAAGTGTGTCGCTCTTCATCGCTGCTAAATACTTCATATCCGACAACATATGATGATGAGCATATTCATCAGCGCTCCTTTCAACGCGGCCTCCCTCGAAAATGGTGACATCATCCGCTAACTGCGCTCTAGCCTGTTTTTGATTGCCAGTTTCAAGTGCTTGATGAAATGCCAAAACAACTTTTGCGGCAGGGGTATCTATACCTTTAAACAAACCTTTGTCTTTGTTCTTATCACCATGAGCGTTTGCTGCGAAACTAAACGTCATTAATAAAACGAGTAATATATTTATTGTTTTCATTTTCATTCTCTCTTTTAGGTTTTAATTTGCAGGGCCAACAACACTAGTAAGCCCAGCCGTTACAGATAAAATGGCAAAAGCTACTACCATTTCTATCGAGATAGATTTAGATAAAGCCTCTCTGCCTTGACTATTTTTAAGTTGTGGAACGAGTATTAGTTTATGTTTAGCAGCAAGTGCCAAAATAGACACTACAAGGGCCAATTTAAACAACAGTGTTTGTCCGTAACTTGAGCTTATTAGTGCATCAAGACTTCCGACCAATTGAATCACGAGCCAGAGGCCTGCTACCAACAATAGGCTCAATGTAAAACTTGCTTGTTTGCCAAAGCTTTCCATCAGCAAATGAAGTTCTGCATAACTTAGCTGATGGCAAGCCTGTTTTAGTGGCAATAACGCCCCAAACCACCATGCCATAACGAGCACATGCAAAATAAGCAAGCCTTTTTCAATTGTGCCTAACTCAGAAATATGACCCAGTAACGTGAATGAGTATGCAAGGATTAATAAACTCAACATTAAAGCGCTTTGTTTTAAGTACGAGTTCACAGCGAGTTTGAACCTTAAAGCTAAAGCGATTATTGCGGTAACTAGCCCAAGCGCTCGAAGCAAAGCTCCAGTGCCGACAGAGGAGTCCCACATAATAGCCAATATATCAGCGTCTATCGCCCCCTGAATTCCCTCTTCTGCCATTGCACCAGTACTGGCAAAGAACCAAGTAATATTAGCGATCAAAGCCATAACTATATAAGTTCTTGTCCACGTTAAATTCGCTATTACAGCATTAGTATGAGATTCATTATTCTCAAATATTTGCCTGAAAAATGTATAACCTGCAATACAGGCAAAGCCGACGTAAAATACAATTTTTGACAGTACAATGACTGTATTCCAGATATACATTTCCATATCAATCACACCGCCTATTTTAGTGAACCATAAAGCCGAAGCTATGTTTCATTTTATGACCATCGTTACCTAAGAAGGTTACATCCACAGCATAGTTTGCAGGAGCTAATTTAGGTAGTTTCCATGTAAATTTGCTAGTAGCGACTTTAGAAGGCTCGAATCCAAATTTAAATTCTTCGCCTTGTTTATTGGCCAATGAAACTTTTACAACCCGTACCTCTTTGGTGAACACCAAAGTTAACTCTTCTGGAGGATTCATTAGCATTGCATTATCAGCAGGCACACTTTTTTCAAGATGCACATGCGCAAATACCGCACTACTAAAAACGACACTGATTACGGTTAAAAATTTAATTAGTTTTTTCATATTTACCTCTATTTTAGTTTATTGAAATTGCTATTTATGGTTTCTTAACTTCGCTAAGCATTACTTTTTAGCTCCGCCTTAGAAAGCTCCTTGTTAAAGGCGTTTAATTCTGGCTTTTTAACGATTGAGTAAATTACTGGGAGCACAATAAGAGTGAGTAGCACAGCACTTGTCATTCCGCCTACCATAGGTGCAGCAATACGACTCATAATCTCCGAACCTGTTCCTGTACCATATAAAATGGGCATCAAGCCGATAATGATTGTTGCAACTGTCATCATTACTGGACGAACTCGTAAGCCTGCACCGTGCAATAATGCATCTTGATATGCATCATCAGAGATAGGTTCAGCTCGCTCTTCAGCTTTTTCCTTAAGCTCAGCAAGTGCCTGATTGAGATAGACCAACATTATCACACCAATCTCAACCGCTACCCCAGCTAGAGCAATAAAGCCCACGCCAACAGCCACAGAGAAGTTAAACCCTTCCAGATACATCAACCATAAGCCACCAATCATCGCTCTCGTAACAGTGGAAATTTCGTGGACTCAATTTGTAACTGGTCTTTCTTGATCTCTAGACTGTCGCCTCTCGGAAACATTTGAGAGACGCCAACCTTTAGCTGAGTCATTCCTTCCTGATCTAAATCCCAAGTATCTGTTGGTAAATTCATTATCCCTAGCGATACTTTCGGATCAGGCAAAGTACCTGAAGCAATACTTCTATTTTCAACTGCACTTTGTTTCAACCGGCTACCATGAAGCCAAGGATCATTTTGCTGAGCTAAGGTGATAGCTTATTCAAGCGACACTACTTTCTCAGCTTGAGCTGAGAATACAGATAAGCCGAGTATTAATGCAGTTGAAAGTGAAGTAAGGTTTGAAGAGTTCAATTTCATTAGAATTGCTCCTCGTATGTTTTAACTTTTGCATAGACTTTGCTCGTTCCATCTTTAAATAGAATTAACACGTTGTATGGCATAAAGCGGTCATCGACTTCCATACCGGGAGAGCCAACTGGCATTGCTGGAACTGAAAGCCCAATCGCATTGGGATGTTCTTCTGATAAGAACTGCTGAATAAATTTAGCAGGTATATGACCTTCAAAGGCAAATCCATTTCTACTCACTGCCGTGTGGCATGAACGGTAATTAGGTTTGATACCATACTTAGTTTTGATGTTGCCGATGTTTCGGAAATCTTTGGAATGCGCAACGATCCCTTTGTCTTCAATATGAGTTATCCATTTTTTACAACACCCACAAGTAGGGGTTTTATAAACGATTAACTCCAAAGATGTTACGTCGTTATTGTGTGCATGGTTATGTTCGTTGGCGTTTGCAAACGCAGGTGAAAGCAGCATTACTACTGCTATTTTTAAATACTTATTGATCATTTTTGCCCCCAGACATCGCTGGAAAATATCTATAGCGCTACGACGCTATATTGACTAACAGAAAAATTAATTACATGTGCGCGAAATTTGGACGCACTAATCCTGTATTAGGCAAAAATTGGTGGACGATAAAGGGAAGTGGAAATTGAATGAGGTTGTTTAGATTGCAGAGCAGCTACAGATTCACTGAATATTTGAATATCTGTCGAGTCAATACTGGAATTTAGGACTGTCGTAGATGAGCAAGCATTTGCAGGACAAATACATTCAACGTCACAACAATCTTCTGATTGACCATTACTGCTTTTATTCATATCACCATGATCCATGTTCATGTTCATGTTCATGTTCATGTGTGATTCGTGAGAACCTGATGACATTTCGCAAGACATAGCAGAATACGCAAATGCTTGCCCTACAAAGGCAACCAGCATAAGCGTTATTACTAAGACTCTTGAAAATGCTTTAGACATAAAATTCTCATAAAAATATACATGGCCTATGCTAATACAAATTTTCGAATAAGTAAATTGATGTCATGTAAACATTTATGAATATTTGCTGAGGGATCCCCTCGAATTTGACCATAGTATCAGCTCTCTTCCAGTTTGATGACTGACCAGTCAGACTCTGCTGCCCATACCATGATTTTCTCCCTCGCAGCCTACATCTCTTCTTCGGTCAAACCTAGCCGGGCGGCCTTAGATAGTCGTAATCCCAGATAGTTAAACGACAACACGCGCCGGTGCTTGATGCTGTTAGCCTGGAACTGCAAGTGCTTCCCGGCCAGCTCTGCCGCCAGCCCTATCATGTAGTGCAACCAATTTGCCAGTGCCGCCAATAGCAACAGCACTTCCAATCGTTCGCGTTTATAAGTACGGTGGGCTTCGCTACCTAAGCCATAGGTCTGGCTTTTCTGGTCGCGGAAGCTCTCTTCTATTTGCATGCGTTTGCCGTAGCATTTGGCAATCTTCGTCGCGTAACCGAAGCAATTGGGCAAGGATGAGACCAACAACCACGGCTCTTTATATTGCTTGTGTTTGTCGGATTTTCGCAGCTTCCAACCGGTGCCCACCAGCACGGCTTGAGTCCGATATTGCCGGGCTTTGGTCAGCTGAACTTCACCCAATAGCTGCGGCGTGGAGCGCGCCTTTTTATACACTTTTGCCACGGTGACAAAGTCATTTTGTCCAGGCAGTTGCAGTGTCTGGTTGCCACGCACTCTGGCAATGTAGTGCCAGCCGAGCTTACGTATTTGCTTAAACCACGGCACTTTAAAACCAGCATCGGTAATAATCACCGGCTTAAAATCTGCTGGCAGTACCTGCTTTAATCGGTGTAAAAACGCCTTGTGTACGTGTGGGCACGTATACTCGTCTATCGGCACAACAACTTGATGTAACGTCAGTGGGCGACCTTCCAGCGCCAGGCTGGCACGCAGGATAAAATGACGTTTTTCGGTGTCAGCATTGCTCCAGTCCACCAGAATGAGCGGCTTTTGGCCCTGACGCAGCAAGCGGGTCATTGCGGCATAAATAAGCGGCGCCTCTGCTTGAAGCGCTTCATTTCTTAGCAAACGGTCAGCTCGTTTGATGCCGTGTTTTTCTGACGTTTCACTGTCAAAATTACGGCCGATAGCCGTTACCGTGCATTGGCCATTCTGCATCAAGCTTTGTACTGCCGCCCCCACAGCTAAAAATCGGGCTTTGTGCATACATTTGGGGGTGACAAATGAGAGGAAATCGGCGAGCATTGTTTTTACATTCATGGCAGCATTCATGGTTAGGTGTTTTTGGCGAAAGATCAGATCGGGAACTGCCATGAATGTTCCCTTCGCCTCTAACTATTTGTTTTATCTACGCCATTCGTGGGGATTCGTCAGCTATATTGCTTTAATTAAACTTACAAATACTTTTAGGTGCATCTGATATTTGTGCAAGCTATAAATTCGTTGCTCACCATTGACTAGAAGTGTCCGCTTTTGGTACAGGGCTGCTGTTACAGCCCTGTCCCGCTCAAACTTCAATTGACTCAGAAATCTCTAAAGCATCGTCAACTTCAATACCGAGATAACGAACTGTACTTTCCAACTTCTTATGACCGAGCAGAAGCTGGATTACCCTGAGGTTTTTTGTCTTTTTGTAGATAAGATATGGCTTGGTTCTTCTCATCGAGTGGGTACTGTAAAGAGAGTCGTCCAGCGCTAATTTGCTTATCCAACCATGAAAAATACGATTATATTGCCTCGTCGAGATATGTTGAGATGAAAGTACACGCGATTTGAAAAGGTAATCGCTGCTACGTAAATTGGCCTTTCTTATCCAATCCGCCACAGCTGCTCTAGTACCGCTCGTAATCTCAAATTGTACCGGAGTCCCGGTTTTTTGCTGTACTACATGTGCTCTGCTTAGAATTGAGCGCCCGCAAGTGATATCCGATACTTTGAGCTTTACTAGGTCACAACCCCGAAGTTTACTATCAAGCGCTAAGTTAAAAAGCGCCAGATCTCGAGTCTTTCCTTCTAGCTCCAGCCTTATTCGAATGCCCCAGATATGTGATATCTGAAGTGGTCTTTTCTGTCCAACTAAACGATCTTTATTCCATGGTGAATGCGTCATAGCAGTTCTCCCGTATATTAAGGAGAAATAATTATGGTTGGCATCGATGAGGTAGTAGCGCAAGTAGCAGACTTGGGTTTATAGCCTTATTCTGCTACTAAACGTTGATGAAATTAGGCCACTTTGCTCTATTCATTTAGACTCTTTATCAAAGAGCAAAACAAACATTTTCAGCCTGTCTGCCAATTCATGGATAGTTGTATCAAACGCTTTGCTTGTCTTGCCGGTTTTCGGATCAGGAAAATCCCAACTTAATATATGCTTGGCAGTTAAGCCCTGAGCGCATTCCTGTTTAGCTTTATCACACAAGATGATGGCGTAATCGATTTCAGCATTTTCTAGTGCGGCAAAAGACTTTGAGTTTAGACCTTCTGTTGTAAAGCCATGTTGTTGTAGCGCCTTTATCGCACGTTCATCAGGCACTGTCGGTGCAGTGCCGACACTGAATACGTTAAAGCGGTCGCTATACTTTTGACGGGCAATGGCCTCTGCCATCAGTGAGCGTGCAGAATTCTCGGTACATACAAAAACTAAGTTTGGCTTATTCATCACGATACTCCGTTTAGCTATGCACCCAGTGTATTGCTGGTGCGGTTTGGGTTAGGTACTGGTTGAATAATCAACCGGTAAACTTTGCGAAATAGCTTTGATGTACCGGATGGCACAACGCTTTGGGTCTAAGCTGCTGCACTATGGCTTGCGCTTCGGTTTTGCCGTAACCAAGCTGAGTCATTAGTATTGCCGCCATGAGTCCGGTTCGCCCAGAGCCACCTTTACAGTGAATAGCCACTTTCTTACCTGCTTGCAGCAAAGCAAGTATCGACGCCTTATAGTCGGTAAATGCCGCTTCAAATGCCTGCTCTGGCGCACAGTCATCCTCTATCGGTAACTGATACCATTCCAAGCCAAGCTCTTCGCAAATAACACCAATCTGCGCTACATCATTTTGCTCTAGTTCATGTGTTGGCATCAGTGTAATGATGGCAGCCGCGCCTGCTGCTTTAAGCTGACCAATGCTGTCAGACAGACTGACGCCTTTGGTGCCCGGACAAGGCGTGAACATCAGCGTGCCAGTATTGAGTTCCAGATAATCAAATGGGTGTTGCATAGTAGTTCCCTAGTCAGTAATAAGCGTCAGTTAAACCAGTGCCGGGTTCGATTGGCAAACCACACCAGTGACAACATCACCGGCACTTCAACAAGCACACCCACCACGGTTGCCAGTGCTGCACCGCTGTTTAAACCAAACAGCGCTATAGCAACTGCGACAGCCAGTTCAAAAAAGTTAGAGGTGCTAATCATGCAAGCCGGTGCAGCAACGTTGTGTGGCAAGCGCATTTTTTTGGCAATGGCATAGGTAATGGCGAAAATGCCGTAGGTTTGCAGCAACAGCGGAATAGCAATAAGCAAAATAACCAGCGGTTTGGCGACAATAGTTTGCGCCTGAAAGCCAAACAGCAACACAACTGTCGCCAACAGACCAATAACCGACCACGGTTTCGCCTTTGTTAAAAACGCCGTGATGCGCTGCTCTGCGCCGCTTTTATTAAGCTGTCTGCGCGTAATAACACCGGCAATAAGTGGCAACAGCACATATAACAGCACAGACAAGAAAAGTGTTTGCCACGGAATAACAATATCGCTGACGCCCAATAGCAATGCAGCGATGGGGGCAAAGGCAAAAATCATAATGATGTCGTTTACCGACACCTGTACCAAGGTGTAATTGGCATCGCCTTTGGTCAGCTGGCTCCAGACAAACACCATAGCCGTACAGGGCGCAACACCGAGTAAAATCATACCGGCGATATATTCATTGGCACTTTGTGGGTCAACCCACCCTGCGAAGAACACCTTAAAAAACAACCAGCCCAGTGCGGCCATCGTAAAAGGTTTAACCAACCAGTTCATCACCAGTGTAAGCATGATACCTTTTGGCTTTTTGCCTACGTCCTTAATTGCGCCGAAGTCTATCTGTACCATCATGGGATAAATCATTAACCAAATCAGCAGTGCCACTACTAAGTTAATTTGCCCGTATTCAATCGCCGCTATCGCATGAAACACACTGGGCATTAGATTGCCAAGCACAACACCTGCGGTAATACATAGCGCCACCCACACTGATAAATACCGCTCAAAAATCCCCATATTTCACTCGTCCCCTTTAGTACAAACCGTGTTCGAAGAACTTACAGCAATGCGGAGAGCGATAAGACATGCTGCCTAATCTCATCTCTGGCAATGCGAAACCCCTGCAATAACTGCTCTGGTGTTTCCCGGCCTGCGGAAGGCTCATTTATCGGCCAGTGTAACCGCTGCACTTTGCCCAGAAATACCGGACACACTTCTTCTGCACACAAAGTGATAACCGCATCCACGGCACGGCTGTCGATATCCTCAACCGCTTTTGAATAATGCGTGCTGATATCAATACCCAGCTCAGCCATTGCCTTAACCGCATAGGGGTTAAGTGCCGAGGGTTCAGAGCCAGCACTTTGCACGACGATATCCGCTGGCAGATAGTGTCTGGCTAATCCTTCGGCCATCTGACTACGGGCCGAGTTTGCCACGCACAAAAAGAGAATGTTCTTCATGGTTACACCGTTACTTACACACCATTTTGTCGTTTGTTGAAACACAGCACGTTTCATCATTAGTAACCTGACTGCTGGCAATTTGTTGTAGCAAATCCAGTAGCGGTAATAGTTGTTCAGGGTTGAGGCTGTAACACACCCGAGGATGCTCTATTTCACCGGTAACGATTTCTGCCGCTTTTAATATGCGTAAGTGCTCCGACACGGTTGATTGTGCAAGACCAACTTCACTGGTGATTTCACCACCAATACAGGAAGGCTTGCTCAGCAGCAGACGGATAATTTGTATGCGGGCAGGATGTGCAATCGCTTTGGCGATAGCGGCCAGTTGATCATTGGAGACTGAATTAAGAGTGCTCATAGATATCAATATCGTTATTCGACGATAAACGAATATAAAGAACCGTTAAACACTAGTCAAGTTCAAAGCAACATGAGAGTTAGTCTATCAAGTGGAAGCATGACAAACTGGAGCAACGAATGACTGCTATTGGCACATAAGTAATATTCATAAAGTGCGAATACTACATTAGCTTACTTTACTGCAAAAACCGTAACCAATGTCTTCATTGAGTCACCCGTAATCATAACAAAGTACATCTTGCTCTCCACGTGCTGCCAGAATTCGGCCTCTTGTGCATATTTTTTTGCTTTTTTAGTAGCGACGCTTTCTGGTAACTCGGCTTTAGTTAGCGCAGAACATAACAGCTTTGTGCACAAAGCCTTCCAAGGATGCTTAGGTACACCGTCTGAAAGCCTTTCCACGAATCTTTCTAGTGCATGACGAGTCACCACGACAGGTCCAATGTTCGGAACATTTATTACCTCATCGATTTCTCTCACAGTAGCATTATCGACGCTGTATTCTTCAAAGGAATATGAGAGCCAATCTTCCCGTTTCTCTACCGAGATCTGTGCTTCCTGGTAACGGGTGAGCAAGAACCTAGTCAGGCTGTAAAGTGAATGCTGAGTTGAGCGTTGTTTCTGTAACTTTTTGATGGCTCCTTTACTGACCCGGATTTGAAGCCCATTACCGCTTCGGTTACTCCCCATCACCTCTTTCATTGACAGTAGGTGATGAATAGCATAAAGCTCAGCTGCAATTGGCTTTTGCTGCTCAGGTAGCTTGTCGTATTGCTCACCTAAATTGACCTTTAGCTCGCCACCTCTTCGAAGGCCGGTCTTCCAGTAAACCGTAAACTCACCATCAATCTGCTTTGTTAACAGGGTTAATACCATCATGTTTGTTTCTCCTATTGGTTATCTATTTTTCATTCTCCATGTTTTTTCAAATATGCAAGGCGCAAAAAAAGGGGCCGAAGCCCCTTGGATCAGATATGAACTTTCGGAAAGCCCATGGCACCGTAAACATTCAGTACATCATTCCAATCCCAACTTTTCACGCCGAGTGACGTTGGTATCGGAGGGATCAGGACTTGTGTCAGAATGCCTTTCTGCCAGGCTTTTTTCTTGAGTTCATTCGCTGCATTCAGGCCAGTCTCAGAGAGATCGTGGTCTGCCCAGATGTACAGCATTTTCACATTACTTGGTGGTTCAAACCTAGCCAGTAGCGTTGCATTCACAACCGACCAACATGTCTGTCCCGTAGCTCTGGTAACCGCTAAAGCTGTTTCGATGCCTTCAGAAACACCTAATACCTCACCAGGCTCACCTATAGGAATGGCACCACCTGTGATTGTTCTGTCACTTGGTATCGGCATCATCTTTTTAGGCTTTTCAACCGGCGCTTTGAATCCATCTTCACTTAGGTAGATCCGATGAAACGTGGCCGAACGCCCTTGTCGAGTAACGATTTTACCTAGCAGAGATGGGTAACTATCGATAAACAGGCCATCTTCATCATGGTAAGGCAAGTTTGGATGAAACCTCAGCACCGAATCCCATTCAGGACGAAGCCGGGTAACAATGCCACGACGACGCAAGTAGTTCCAAACCGGTTGCGCACGAGTATCTGCAAGGGATAACGTTTCTCCCCAGGTTTGATTCAAGCGATGGATAATCGCTTTGTCCTCTTCCTGCTTTCTAGCCTTCCAGTCAACAGCGTTACTCGGTATTACCCGAGTTGGTACTTGTCCGGGTTGAATACCTAGAGCTTGACCGATTGCTTCAATAGACTGAGCAAAGTTCCATCCATTAATCCAAGACAACAGTTCAAAGCCATCATGAAAGATCCCGCAGGTGTTACAAACGCCACCTCCGGTATATTCAGCATCTTTGAACAGCCTAAAGCCATCACGACCGCCATGAACAGGGCAAGCCACATGACGGCCTTTTCGAGCAATAGCGGCATCAAGTTCTGGCACCAACGCCGCCAGTATTTGAAGCCATTGGCCATTAAGATATGGCCTTACTGTTTCAATTTGTAAAGGTAACGCCATATAACCTCCTTAAGTAAAAAGCCGACTCCTACCACAAGTGATAAAAGTCAGCTTGGGTCCTGAATTGAGCCGTTTGGTTAATGCAGGAACATTAGTCAAGCTGGATACCATGTCGTCTTAATAGCCACATGATGGAATCACGAAGCACATCAGGATCGACAACCGCAGCCATTGCGCAAACACGAAAGCAAAATGGCGCAATTTCGTCATTTTGAATCCACGACAACACATCCTTTCGCAATCGAGTACTGACACGACCGTCCAGCAATACACGGATCGCATCCAATAGAATGCCTTCGCGTAACTGCCAGATTTCCGCGTCAGACCAAGTGACTGGGGCATCATCAAACTCAAATAGAAATTCGAGCTGTGATGATGTGTGCTGATGGGACTGCTTTTGTGATGTAGGAGAATGGGCAATACGCCCATTCATTAAAGATAACCGCGTTCGGCAAGCGAAACGCAGCCCTCGGATGCGACCACGACATGGTCAAGCGTTCGAATATCAACAAGTGACAAGGCGTCACGGAGTCGATGAGTAATGCGTTTATCAGCTTCACTTGGCTCAGGATCACCCGATGGATGGTTATGAACCAGTATCACTGCTGCCGCATTGAATTCTAGCGCTCGTTTTGTTACTTCCCTTGGATACACGCTCGCAGCATCTAAAGTGCCTTTGAATAGCTCTTCAAATCGAATAACGCGATGCTTTGTATCAAGAAACAGCACACCAAAGACTTCGTGCTCATACTCGTGCATCAGTGTTTGCAGGTATGAGAACGCCGACGATGGCTGTTCAATTTTGCGACCTTTACTCAATCGACCACGGGCAAGCTTGAGCGCCATATCTAAGATATCCGCTTCAGTCACTTGCTCAGGAACGATGTAAGTACCGGCTTCTTCGCCAGCTAAGAACTTTTTGTTTTTCATAGGAGTCTCCCCAAAAAAAAAGCGGAGACGAACCCATGCCCTGAAGGGGACGGAATCGTCCCCGCAGGGTGGTAAAATTGATGTGGTTACTGAATTAACAGTTGTTGTGTTACTTCGAATAACTCACGCTTCAGATCTTTGACGTCGTTAATCACGATGCTTTGAGGAAAGAATTTCTCAACACTGCGTGTTTGAATCCCTATTCCCAGCAGCTCAAAGCCACTTCGTCTGCACCGGTCAACAATGTCATGCGTGGCAGCCCAATCATCTGGGTCACCATCCGTTAGCACTATCATTAGCTTTCGCTTCTGTTTTTGCGCTAACAAACTGTTTGCCGCAAACCACATAGCTTGTGCCATAGGCGTACAACCTCGTGGTTTTTGGTCAAAACAGGCGGCCCGATGTCGAACCGATTGCTTGGGCAATAACGCGATAGAAACTTCCTGATGAATACCAGGAAAATAACTGACCGCAGGTACAACACCCGGTATGCCTTCCAGTGCCATGGCCAAAGCCAAAGCGGCTTCATTAGCAACATGAAAGTACTTTCGATTACCTTCGCCAATGGGCTTACCCATTGAGCCCGATATATCGACAAGCAAGTGCACAGCAGCATTGGGCGCAATGCGAGGTTGCCTTTGAATAAACAATCTCGACTCACCTGCTTGTGAAGCGGCAAGACGATGAGTTGCAACTCGAAGACCGTGCCTTTTGGCATGATTCCGATTGTCCTGACTGGACTGAACCATGCCCCTAAGTCGGGCTCGAATTTGAGCCGACTCAGACGCCGATAAGGTCAAGATGGCCTCATCACCCAACATAGCTTGCTCTGCTTGGGGCAAACTGAGAGGTGTGACGCCCTGATGTCCTTCAGCTTGTTCCGACAACACTTCTGCCACTTGGGCAAAGGTATCGGGTTCAAACTGAGCGGCACTGGCCTCTAAGGCTTGTCGCAAATTGTCAGCTTGATCAGAGTTATCAGAATCACTCGTTTCAGCAGCATCCCCTGTTACAGACGAACCTGTTTCCGGGGTTTGACTGTCACTACTGCTATTGCTGTCATTACTCGCATCTTGTCCAATGTCATCACCGCCATCAGCATCAGACTCATCCTGTGGTGGACGAGATTCTTCTTCCAACATGGCAACGATGGCATCGACAAGTTTCAGCACTTCACCTGTAGATGCCAGGCTAGGCACTGCTGTCAGCATGGCGCTTAACCGGCTCATCGCTGCGGCAGGAAAGAGTTGTCTCACTCTTTCATCAACAGCTTGATACAAAGGCGTCAGCGCTTTCTGGCCCAGAAAATGGCATCTCAAGCGAAACAACAACCAGGCTTGCAAGTTAGATGCAGGCTCAGGCTGTTCAGGTACACACATTTGCTGTGTGTCCACCATGTACTCAATCACTAGCGAAATACTGCGCCGGGTTCCGGGGTAATCCCTTGCCAATTCGTTTTCAATGCGCACATCCTCAATAATATTGAGAAGTGCCTTACGGATCGGCTTAGACGACGCCTTCTTCACCATGTCAAAATTGGTATGCCGAATATGCGCCGCTTCATGAGCCAGATAACCCCAAGCTATCTGTTGATAGTGTGGGTCGTCTGGGTTTGCTGTTGGGATCACAATCCGCTCACCATCGGTAAACGCATCTTGTCCTTGAATAAGCACCTTCACACCAAACTTTTCGCCATAAGCGGCGGCAACGATTGGCAGTGCGTTTTTTAATGGATGATTCATGGGAGTCTCCTAATCATTAGGGGGAATACTCCCTCAGCGGGAGCGTTTCCCCGCTGGGAATGTAAGTGTTTAAACCTGTGCTTTTAGCTTATCCAGGTCGTATTTTTGACCTAACCAAGCCACCAATTGAGCTGGACTCTCGTGCTGCTCAAATGACGTTTTAAGCTGGTCTAAACTCAGGATGTCATCCAATGTCAGACCGTACTGGTCTTGTAACTGAGTAGACACCTCGTGTTGATATTGCAGCCAGGCCCGCTCATAAGCGGTTTGCTGCAATGCTATGTTTGGAACAAATACCATGGCCGTTACCCAAACTCCTTGTGCGTCCGCATCTGCGATCAAAACAGGGTTCTTGGGGATCAAGACACTATGTGTTGAGTACGACCGTTGTACTAACGTTCGACAACACGCCACTTCTGGTATCGATTCACTTTCAACCGCATCAGTCACACCACGAAAATGTGCTTCAAACTGGTTCAGTTGGCTGGGGTTATGGATGGTTGATTGCATAATTTCCTCTTACATAGTTCAGAGGACATGCGCCCTTAAGGGCAACATGCCCTCAAGGACGTTAGAAATAAAATGAGTTTGGTACAGTCGAACCAAGGTTTGGTCTGACGGTTGGTTGTGGTATTGCACGTAAGTTATCTGCCTGAGCAGATACTGGCTGTGCGGGTTTAGGTTCAGGTTTGGGCATCAGTTGTCTGATATCCAATTGACCTTCACCGTGCATTCTCATCTTGTCTGGATCAGACAAAATTAAAATGGTCGCCATCAGTTCGTGATAGAGATTGTCTGTCACAGGGCCGGTCTTCGGCAGACGAACAAATAAATTGTCCATCGCTTCAACCATCGGCTGAACTCGATGATCCAGGAAGGACAAACCATCCAACTTGTCTCTTAATCGCTTGAGCGGATTAAGGGCTCGCTGACTGATTTGATTCTTGCCTGCAACGGAACGCTCAAACAGTTCATTGGCATCACGAGCCACCTCCCTAAAGAGGGTGTGTCCCATACCATTGACCTTGTCATCTAAGCCTCCAGCTTGTTCAGCCGGTTGCATTCGATAGATGGCATAATCGAACTGAAGCCGTTGTTCCACGTCTTCGATGGGTGACAGCGCACGCCGGATTGCATCTGCAAATTCCGGGTGTTTCGCAACCCAGTCAAACGTCACCTGATCATAGTTGTCCAAGAACAACTGCTTACACTGCGCAAACTCCTGACCGATCCGGTCAAGCTCTGGAACAATCTGATCAATTCGGTCTTCAGGGACGGCATAGCCACCTAAAAACCGCACACCGACTTGCTCACACAAGCGCTGCGCTTCTTTTTTAAGCCGTTCAAAGTTCGCCAATGCCTCTGGGTCGCAAATTTTTTTACTCCCTAAGCTGGCAACATCCTTCGGTGGAAGTTGGCTGCCATTGGCTAATCTGAAATCTTCAGGCCTTAGTTTTTTTCTACCGCTCCAGATGGAACAGTCGATGTGACAAATCAAAAGTTTGTCGAGGGTTTGAATACTCATAGTGCATCCTCATGCGAGATGGGGACGCACCACTCCCAACAGGAGCAATGGCCCCCGTTTGGGTGGTAGTAGTTGACGCGCTAATGGCAATACCACTATCAGAAATAGTAATTTTGCGAATCAGGCGACGATTGGTTGAGATCGATTTTCGCAGGCATTAAGTCCAGTGCTTCAGCAATCGGGCGAACCCGCTCTAAATCACTGCCTAGCAACCGCAATACATCTTTTTCCAACTTCAGTTGGTCGGATACTTCTATCCCTTCAGGACTCGCTACTGTGAGCGAACACAATGGTGGTAATTGACGCTTAAAGGCCAGTAACAGCAACAATGGCCACGGGCCATCATCAGTGTTAACAATGCCAGCGCCTTCACCTGACACCATGCTGATTTGATTGGTACTAGGTAATCCGCTTTTGCAAAACCCTAATGACCATTTTCCAATCCTGACCTGGTTATCATCAATAACAGCCAAGCCATAGGCTTCAAGCAGCTTTGCCATATCGAACAACGCTTTTTGAGCCAGCGAGATTTGGCCATTGACGTCCTTGCGAGTACGAAACTCCCAACTGACGTTATTGGCGCACGCGACGCTATCTAGCGCATTTGAGAGTTCAAATGGCCGCCCTTGATGATCAATGCCGACTTGTCCAACAAATCGATAACCCTTGTTGATTTTCTCATTGATTCGTCGGTCTGCTTCAGCGTTAGGATCAGTCGAGTCAATCAATCGCTGCTGCGACATTTGACCAGCTTTTCCAAACCGAACTTCAATCTCCTGGGTGTCTGATCCAACGTAAATGGCCCATTCTTTGGCTGTCCCATCAGAATGACTGTAACGGTAAAGAGCAAAGCACTTTTCCATCATCAATCCTCCCAGTGGTCACCGAAGACATCAGCGGCAATACGGTGAATAGCTTCACGTTGCTCCAACTCAGCACGAGCCGTCAAAGACCGAACCAGTGCATACTCCACTGCGTTAGGAGCACCTTTGAAAGCAAGTGTTAACTTTGCCCAGCGCACCAAGGTCCTAGTGGACATGGTGATACTAAGCTCAGCACCGCCATCCGCGCCCCCAATAAAGAGACGACGAATGTCACCAGCCACTTTCACCATTTTCTGGCGAAAGACTTCTGGCAAGCCCGGCGCAACGTTCTCCAGAATGGCTTCCTCTACAGAAGGCTCTGCATAGGTCGCTTCGATGATTCTAAAGCGATCAAGAAAAGCCAAATTCTGTTGGAGCACACCTTGATACAAGCCCGTTTGGTCACCGCTGCCCGCACTGTTGCCGGTAGCGATAAAACGAAACTTGGCATGTGGCATGATGATCTCACCGCCATTTTGTGCGATGACCAACGGGGCACCTTCCAAAATGTCATTGAGCCCAGCCAGTTCAGCAGGCTCAGCAAGATCCATTTCATTAATGATCAGCAAATGGCCATGCTTGACAGCCAGTGCCAGCGGCCCATACACAAAGGTCATGTTGCCATTAACCAGTGTGTGGTGACCGATAAGATCGGACAACTCCAATCGACCGTGCGCAGTAATTTGCTGAACAGGCCAATTCAATCGAGAAGCAACTTGGCAAATTAGCGAGGTCTTACCGCATCCCGTGGGGCCTGTAATATACAAACCGTCACCGTCTGGGTGAGACAAGAACGCCAATACGTCACGTAAGTCTTCTTTTCTAAAAACATACTCGTCCTTGCGAACGGGAATGTTTGGATGGGTAGTGTCGGCACCATATCCTTCCAGAACGAAAGCATCAGGAGCCGGGACATTAAACGCTTGATTCACTTGAACCAAAAATGGGGATTGTTCTGTCATGGTAAACCTCATTAGTTTTAACGAGGCCCCATGCCCCAACAGGGAATGAAGTCCCCGTCGGGTGGTGTGTTGATTGTGGTATGGCTGTGTATGTAAGAGTTCAGCTCGCTCTATCATTCGTACCCAGCATTGGCTACGAGTGAAACTGCTTTCTGATGCACTCGATGTAAGCGCATGAGAAAGGAGCCGAAATCGGCTCCAAGTGAACGTTAAAAGTAAAATGAGCTCGGCGAGTCACCTGGCAGAACCAAGTTATCTTGCTCAAGACTGATTTTGATTGGTGTTTCAACGGGCTGCTCTGGCTTATTGGTGCTAATGCGCAACCGCTCTTGTGGCGCTTTTCGGTAAGCGGCTAAAACCTGTTCATCCAGCTCGCCTAACTTATCGGTGGCCAATTGCTTATAGTCCACCGTGCCCGCCATCATGTAGCGGCTGAGTTTGACCCCAGCATAGTCGGCATGAGCGTAGTTACCCATCATGGCGACCAATTTTGACTGGGCGTCTCGCATTTCCTCTTTCAAAGATTTAATGTGATTTTCCAGTCGGACCACTTCGGCATGTGCTGAGCAATACTGTCGAGACAGCGATGTCCAACGGTATTGGGCTTCACCCTTGGGAACAAAACAATCTTGCTCAGGGCATTTTGACGGCTCTTTTTTGGTCTGTACTAACTCCCAAAACTGAAGCGCTGTTTCTTGCAACTCAGTTAAGAACGCCGCGTCTCGCTGTATTTCAAACTCAATCAGTTGATCCTCAAAATAGAAAACCAACCAACCTCGCGTGCTATTGGCGACCAGTATTTGATGCTGTACTTGCACCCAATACAACTGGTACGCCTCGCTTTGTTCTCGGTGAGCTTGCACATCCTCAAAAACTGACTGGCAAGGACATTTCAGTTCAACGGGTTCGCCCGCATCGTTGATGCCATCAAAGCTGGCTCGAAAGATTGCGTTATGATCGGCTTCTGCACATAACGGCAGAAGAAAGTCATTATGCGCATTCTCAAATGCTCGCCTTGCTTGAGGCTCCAACCTTATACCACGAAGCACATTTGGATTATTCGACAGGTCTTCCGGTAATACGAATCCGGTTTTTTCTGCCCATAATCGCCAAGGTGTTTTGTAGGGTGAACGCCCCATAATAATTGGGGCTTCAGATGCCGTAACCCCTGCAATGCGCCACTGGTGCCATGCAGGAGTACGTTGTGATAGGTCGATAACCTTCATATTGCCTCCTTTGAAGGGAGACTCCCCTGAAGGAGAGAACTCCCCTTCAGGGTTAAGTGGTTACTTTGCAGCTTGTGCTAACGCTGTTTGGTGCTGAACAACACTTGCTTGAACCGAATCAATTGCCGCTTTACCGGCTTGAATCGAACCTAAGACAAGGGCAACAACCAATACCAAGCGAAAAAGTGAGGCTGATTTAGTCATGGAAGATCTCCAAAAAAAGACGAGACCTTCCCCCTGACGGGAGAATAATCCCGCCAGGGTTAGTAAAATGAATGCGTGGCGCTAAGAAGCTAAAGGCTGTGTGAGCGCTTTGGCTGCTTGTTGCTGTGCATTAAATATTTCTTGTTTCGCAAACGTCAGTTCAACACCTTGAAAATGTTCATTGGCATATTCCAATGCACTATTCCAAGCGTTTGAAGCTTCCGCCCGCTCGATAAGCTTGTAAACAAGCCCTCGGGTTCGATCATCAACTTGCTCGGGTGGAATCACCGATGGCTCAACAACATGTGTTGCTTGGCCTTCGATAATTCGCTCCGCTTCGTCTTGATCGAAAATTCCCACAAAGCCAAACGCAATGCGGGAACACTGGATCATGGATTTATGTCTTAGCATTCGCTTAGTGTGCGTCTGCCATGGACCATCTACACGGTAAGGGCCATTTTTGCCGTTACCTTCAAAAGGCGGTCGATAGACTTCATCCAGGTATTCAGTGATTTTGACTGGGTGCGAACGGTCGCGCCGGTAGATGATGCATTCCATCCATTCCGGGCATTCTTTCGCGCCATCCAGTGAGACTTTGTTTTCTGAAGTCTTAAACTCCATGCCATCAAACTGGTCGTGTTGATTGATGATGCGAGACCAGCCATCGACACCTACCACTGGAATAATCCCAGCTTGTTTATCAGGGAATGCAAAAATCTCTTTGGTGAAAGGGTTCAAGCCGTACTGATCTGCAACCACCAAGAGCGCCATCATCTGCTCATTGGTCGGTGCACTACCGTCACGTTGCTTAAATGCTGTTGCTTTTAGGGTATCGAACAACTTGTTTGGATCGACACTAAAGCGCTCAGCAAAGCGTTGGATTAGCTTTGGTTTTTCCATTATGGACTCCGACAATCAAAGTGGGAGTCTGCCCCTGACGGGAAAGTACTCCCGACTGGGTTAAAGCGTTTTCGCTCGGTTAAAAATCTGGTTCAGGATAAGTTTGTGCCCAATTAGCTTGGGAGCTCGCATCATCCGCCGGTAATGGCTCAGATGCTTTGTTCACACTATCAAGAAGCAGAAACTCGTCCGCGTCCACTTCGGTCAATCGATGCTTAATGCCATCTTTCTCCCATGAGCGCGTGCGCTGAGGACCTTGAACAAAAAGCTTCGCTCCTTTTTGGATTAAATCTTTTGCTCTTAGCCCTAACTTAAATCCACCACGATCTCGAAAAACGACCCGATGCCATTCCGTATGCTCTTTGAGCTCATTGGATTGACGGTCGCGCCATTTCTCAGAAGTGGCCAGCGAAATGCTGGTCACCAAGTCACCTGATGGATAGGCTCGCGTCTCTGGCTCAGAGCCAACGTAGCCTATGAGTGTTACTTGGTTTTTCATGATGTTCTCCTCGTCTTAGTTGAACTCTGTGCACACAGTTGCTTCTACCCGGCTGGGCAAAGAAGACTGACGACGCAGATAGGTTGGTATTTCGAGTAAAGCCATGTCGTACTGATGTGGCTCTTTGTAAAACGCAGATGTCAAACGGGGCATACCAGGAGCTTTAGGCACTGCCATTGGACGACGTTTTGGTGTTGGTGTGAGCAACCGCTTGATTTGAGTAAGTACAAATCGCAACGGGCGCACGCTTTGACGAGCAACCAATCGCAAAAGCGACCAGCTCAGTTTTGCAAGCAACATAATGCCTGCTATTTGGATAATAAATCCGAAGATATATTCCATTGGTGACTCCTTAATTAAGTTGTGAAGGAGTCACCCCCAACTGGGGAAAACTCCCCCAGTTGGGTGGTGAAAAGGCGAACCGTAAGGAACGCATGGTTGAGCATGTAAAAACATGCAGGCTATTTGTTTAAGGAGGCTAGCTACCTCTTAGTACCACTGAGAATACTCAGCGGCGGGCTTCCTTTGAGCTCATGCTCTCAGGCGCAGATATCACTGAAACAGATCAGCAATATTTGATAGTCAGTGTAACCGTCTTATCCAGACAGGATAGTTAGAAAGATGCTCAATTCTTCCACCTAGCTGAAAGGCCATTACCGCACAGAGGATTAGGCTAGGGACTGATTATTGTCATATCAGGAGCAAACTTATGGCCCAAGCAAAACCCAATTACTCAAAACCCATCTTTGAACAATCATTCACAATTAACAGCTTACAGGCGCAACGTGTCGTTGACCGTGTGTTTAGACGGACGGTCAGTGCGCTTTATGGAATCGATGTTATCTTGCGCATCATTGGCGATGAGAACGAAATTGATGAAGTGGAACAGATCATTAGCCAGTTGATCGAGGATTGCGCTAAGGCGGTAGACAACGAACAAGCTCGTTTGGACAAACTGATGGAGTCCAACGGCATCGATGAAGTACCTGACTACACCGACCCGATCACCTTCAACGCTAAAATCAGCTCGCCCCAAGTTGGCCAGTTTGTCGGCTTAGTTCGCAAACTCGATGCGTTGATGATCTCAATGGACACACTCTGGTTATCTAGCGTGCTTAGCAACAAGCATCGCGTTGATGGCAACTACGCATGGCAACAGCGCATTATCAAACTGGCTCGGCGCATTATTGATATCGAAATTCGAGCACGAAAATCAGCTCAAGCTAAGGGTAAAGAAGCAGAAGTTGAACAAGCGGTGCCTTCAACCGATGACGATATCACTGAAGAGGAAACAGATACCCCCGCCAACTAGCCAACTAGGGAGACTCTGAATAAGTCCCCAAAATCAGCGATAATACGGCCATCGTCAACTGCATAGGATTCCGTGCTTTTATGGATCAGATCACTTTCTCCGAAGCCGAGTACCAGACCAAGAAGCGCAAGACACGTCGCGAGATCTTTCTGGATCGGATGGACAACCTGATTCCGTGGAAGCAGCTGGAGAAAAAGGTAGCCCGTTATTATCCCAAGGGTCAGAACGGACGGCCCCCGTATCCTTTGTCTGCCATGCTGCGAGTTCACTGCATGCAGTTGTTCTATAACCTCAGTGATCCCGCCATGGAAGACGCCCTGTACGAGATCGAATCCATGCGCCAGTTTGCTGGACTGAAGCTGGATCGTCTGCCGGACGAAACCACCATTCTTAAGTTCCGCCATTTTCTGGAGCAGCATGGCCTTGGCAAGGTACTGTTCAAAGAAGTGAATAAGCATCTTGAGAAAAACGGCCTGATGCTGCGTGAAGGCAGTATTGTCGATGCCACCATCATTTCTGCACCGAGTTCCACCAAGAACAAGACCGGCCAGCGTGATCCGGAAATGCATCAAACCAAGAAGGGCAATGAGTGGCGCTTCGGAATGAAGATGCACATCGGCGTCGATGACACGCTGGGCCTGATCCACAGTATTGATACCACCGCTGCCAACGTGCACGACATTGTGCCCACGGACAAGCTGCTGCATGGTGAAGAGCAACGGGTTTTCGGCGATGCCGGCTACCTCGGTATTCAAAAGCGGTCTGAACATAAGCACCGCCAGAACGTATCGTGGTACATCGCTACGCGCCCTGGGGCACGAAAAACGCTGGATGCTGAAAAGCTTAAAGCCGAGAAAATCAAAGCCAGCGTTCGTGCCAAGGTCGAGCATCCATTCCGGTACATAAAGCAGGTCTTTGGCTACAGCAAAGTTCGCTATCGCGGCTTGGCCAAGAACAACAACCGGTTGCATTTGCTGGCCGCGTTCAGCAACCTGCTTATTGGTGAAAAATACCTTCTGGCATAGGGCCAGTGCGCCTGTTTTCCGCCAAAATGGCGGGGAATGGGCAAAAAATATGCAAGCAACGGGGAAAATAGCGTCTGAATTTCATATTTTTGCCGGTTTATGCCGATGCTGGTGAAAATTGGCAGTTATTCAGACCTTCCCTAGGCTCCCATCAACCAGCCCCTTTCGAAGGGGCTCTTCGAAGTTGAATTTGCACTCCACTGAACCAGATTAGTTTCTTCATTGAGGATATCACGACAACTTGAAAAACTTGTCCTTGCTTGATAGTGAAAGCACTTCCAAATGCGTAATATCAATATCATTTGGTAGCTTGTCTCTTAACACAGGTAGAACATATTGGCAGTTAACTTGATTCACTAAGTCAGTGAACAAGTTAGTTATCTGATTTGCATGCACGTTCTCAATTTGGTCTTGAAGTACAAAGTGCAAGCAAGGGATTTTGTTTTCATCAGCAAAGGCTATATATGCCAAATCAAAAGATGCCATCTGACTTTTCTTTGTGCCTGTTCCAGGATTACCCTCAATATTAGATATTGAAAACTTATAAATGCCATTGTCAGGCTCGGCACTCAGCAAGGAATGTACACCATCTAGTTTGCTAGAAAATTTTGAAAAAATCTTATTGAAATCAGCAATTTTTTCTTGAATCAACATGTCTTTCGATTCAATTTCATTAGACATTTTTACTAAAGATTTCTCAATCTCCTCAAGCTCCTTATTACTTTTCTCCCATACTGTTCTCTGTTCAGTTAATTTTCCTTTTTGCTCATAAAAACCATTCAATTCACTGATTATATCTTGAAGCTCTTCCACAGCTCCCGACTTTTTAAGCTCTTTAGAGAGTCGTTCTTCTTCAAGCAAATAATATGTAAGACTTTTCTTATCTGCAAACAGCTCCTCATCCAGCTGCTTTAAATCCTGGCTTATAAAGTCAATTTTTTCTTTAATCATATTATTATGAAATTCAAGCGTTTCTTCAAAACTTTTTTGGAGATTAGGAATCAACGACTTCGCTTTTTCATACATTTTTTTTATGTGTTCAGCACTTGCTCTCGAAAATCCTCTATTTAAGTCATCGATGCTTTCAAGAATAAGCTCTTTCCTTAATTCTAAACGAGAAATATTTTCGCTAAGAGCATTAACATGCTGTTTTGCAGCGTTTAGTTCATCTAACTGACTTTCATAATTGGGATTTAGATTAAAATTATCCTTCTTGACTGTAAGTCTTTCAATTTCACTATCTACTATTAGAAGTGTTTGCTTGACTTGAGAAAGCGTACTTTCCTTTTTCAGACGCGCTTGCAGCCTATTTTCTAAGTTTTGCTTACGCACCAACTCATCTTTGTCTTGATTGATGTCTATGCCAAACCAAAATAGATGAAGGGTTTCGTAGGCAACATCTGTATCATATGGACTGAGCACGCGAATAGTGTTTACAAGCTTATTCTTCTCGTCCCTAATATTTTTGGATTTCAACTGTTTAAAAGTAGGTTTCTCAGAAACAGTTTTAAATATAAGGCTTTTTAATTTTGAAGAAAATTCATCGTTTGAATACTTCTCTCCATTTATTGTTTGAATCTTCTTTGAACGCTGCAAAAAATTTCGACATATCGAAATTCTTCTTGAATCAGAATTATCAATATCTTCAATCAGATTTAAATTTATGCAAATATTCTGCTGAGTTAGAAAACCCTTGATTTTTTCATTAGAATCTTTGAACTCTGGGTCACTGTATATATTTTTTGCACTACCATCCAAACAGAAATCTATCAATCTCAAAACCGTAGTTTTTCCAACACTGTTTCCTGAGTCTGTTTTTTTTGAGTTAGGCGCAGTATAATCCACAATCAAATTAATACCTTTGTGGAACTTAATTTCTCTAATTGTCTGCTCACCATTTTTGACGATTAATGAATCTAAAAACATTTTTTTATTGCTCCATCGTCATTTTTATCTACAACACCTAACAAAAAAAGCCAGCTTACCGAAAGAGAAAATATCTGCATTGAAACATCAACATGAACCTTAAGTTTTTGATGAAGCTCAAAATAATCGATCGAATTTTCACCCGTAGATTGAAGAATATCAATAATATGCGCACCAATCACATATAAATCATTGTCTGGGTTGGTACTCTTACTAATAATCATCTAACTCTGGCCCTTATTTAAATCGGTTCTTCTAAAATTTTGCATCTCATAAATGCATCAACCATAACAACTCTTAAAGCTGGTGAAAGTTCCTCTAAACTTACATCTCCAAAATCAACAAGTTGAAGCAATTCATTAAAGACCTCTTCAAAAATAGAATCTGAATGCTGCCTTATAATGGGCATATAATCATCACTTTGACCTATATATCGTCCAGACACATCTAAATAGATATGTCGAATGTTGTCTAACAAATTCTCTTTTCTCAAAGATCCTGCGCGATCTAATTCATCATAAAGCGTATTCAACTTATGATAGTAAACCTTTAAGTCGTTAATTAATCTGCGCTTGTTGGTTACGCCGTTATAGTCTAACTTAGTCGTTATATTAAAACTTTTGGAAGCATCCGTATCTTTTAAGCCACTTAGTCCAATTTCTGATATTTTATTGATAGCAACTTTCAACATGGAAGGAGAACGACCAAGATTTCTAGAAGCAATTTTTGCTTCATGTTCATCTTTCATCTTTTTTAACGTTGCCACAGTATACTTATGCACATCATCTGTCTCAGTGTGATGATCTACGCAAAGTAAAATCAGATTTTCATAGTCAGCCCTTTCTTTATCCGTCATATCTTCTCTATAGCGTTGCCCATCTGGATTAGCAGCTTCAATATGACAAATATTAGAGTTCTTAGCATTACTTTGGCTCACCATTTGCTTTGAACAACCTGGAAATGAGCATTCATTCCCAGATAAGGCATAGAGCTTCTTTATCGTAAGTGGCGAGTAATTTCTTGCTTGCTTCCCCATTTTACCAATCCAATATTTTGTTATTATAAAAGTCTGATTCCCATATCACTTTTTACAAGCTCAGAACTCGATTCCTCGATTTATCCTCTATCAGCTTTACCATAAAGAGGCTTTGTCCAGTTTGATCATAGTGCTTATGTTACGCTGAAACTACAAAGTTCAAAAATCCTAACTACAACAAAAAGGTTTCACCTTCTGATGATACCATTATGGACCAAATTCAGATAGCTATTGGTTCAACGTAGCTAGACAAGAATACCATCAGCTTAATCTGGATTTGGGCGAACAACGTTGTGATTGCCATCATTGCTTAGAAGGCTTTACAGTACAAAGCCTTCTAAGAGGACGCTCAATTATTCCCCGAAATTTCTTCCGTCGCCTCCTGGCGTAATTTCTGAGCATCCATTCCGTTTAGCCTTTCAATGGCTCTATCTGCGGCACTTTGACGGTTTCCATCAACGTTTAGCGTACTTCCTGAGCCTGTGAGTCGTTCCAGATCCAGTGACGGTACTTCGGGTAGGTTGCCTGTTATCGACAAGATACCTATCCATTCATCCAGATTGACTTGGCTCCAATCTACCTGGTTTAACTGACTCGCGGTCAAACCTTCACAGTTTGGTGACTTCGCACTGCCCCAACCAAGGCCCAATTGAGGACGTACTTGTTCTTGAATGATCCGTGAAAGTGGCGAAGTAAAGCAGCAATATGACTGCCGTTTTTCAACACAGGCACCTAAGAACTTAGACTTGCAGTAAGAGCCTACATAGTGGCAACTCTTCAATACCCGCTTGGCGTTCATTTCAAACTCACTCTGCTCACATTTCCAGATAAGCTGAATGAGGATCATGGTGACTGAATAAATCATGTAGGCCGTCATAACCGTACTCAGAACCGCGCCAGCAGCGCCACCCAGCGCGAAGTTACCACCCGAAACAACACCATCGGCTCCAACAGCGCCACCAACGTTACTAAACAGTGCCGATTGCGCCCCCGAACCAAAGGTAGAGCCTACCCACTCAGCCGTTTTGTTGGTCAATACCTGCATGAAGCCAGTCGCAGCTTGCTCCGCTCCCGCGCCAGCAGCCGTTGATGGCCCAGCCCCCATGAGAGAGTCCCATGCAGACACAAAAGGCTCTTTAACCGCACTCCAAGTACTCGTTATCGGTTCCCTAAGCGTATTCCACGAACCATAGATTGCAGAAGACGGATTCATGGCCATGACTGCCGTATCAAGCTTGTTAACTGCCACAATCATTGTGATGTAATCCGATAACGACACGCCACTTGGCTTTTCACAACAATCTACTATGCCTCCAACGGCTTTTTTGCACTGGCCAGCATTACCTTTAAAGACCGTACACTCGACGTTGTCTTGGCCATCAGCTCCCGTGCATGACATATCATTGGTCATAAACTGCGCCGCATTAAGCATCGCAGCGGCTTCTGCAAAGTTAGCCTGCTTGATTGACTCTGGCTCTAAACAATCTGTGCCCATACAGCGAACTGGCCCCTCACAGTTGTATTGAGTTTCCATTCGTGCATTTTGCACTTCAACGCTTTGTCCGCAGTCATACACCAAACTTTGGATATAACAGAAGCCTTCATGACCAGCCCCGCCTTCAGTGCATTCGGTTCTGACGTACTGGCAGGCCGGGTTTTGCTCTAGCGCGGAACACGTATTGGTGGTCGTGTTTTGTCCGTTATTGACGATGGTTTGTGTATTACCATTGGCATCTACCCAGCTATCTGAGCTGCCCATGTTGAACTCTGGATGAGCAGTCGAAGCATTGTAGGTCGCTCTTGCCCTCCAGCATGAGAGCCCCAGTCCATCAGAGCTCCCACGACTGGTTAAATGAGCAGGAGACGAAACAACCGCCGGATAAAGGCTTCCAAGATTGGCCAACTCGCCACTACCAACCGTTAACCCGTCGATTCGTTTTGTGCCCGTATCCAAACACTGCCACTGCACCGCAGTAAACTGATCCGTTTGCATCAAGCATTGGTCTATGCCCAGATCACTTGATTGATGAACAACCACCTGCTCTAAGTATTTGCCAGAGAAGGCCAATGAAGCGCTCAGTTTCGCAGGAGCCAAACACTTCTGAACTTCTCGGCTGCAAGTATCGAAATCGACTTTGTTCCAGCCGGACTCACATCTGGAACGAGTGACCTCCTGGGGTTCATGCCACGAAATAATCGACCCATTAACGACTTTACACAATGAACCAACCAAGGTTCCTTTTGGACACGTCATTTCAGGGTATTTAATGGATGACTTCGTCTCAGTCACCGTTTCCTTATTGCCCGTCAGTGAGAGTGTCGTTTTCCAACCATTTACCTTGGATGGCGACTCGGTGATTTTTATCTCAGTATTTTGATTATCAAAAATCCTCAGCGTCGCGTTTCCAGTTTGCATAGTACTGCTGTGCTGTGGAACAAAACTGAGCGTTTCGGAGCTAAAGCAACCACGCTCAATGGACCAGCTTTGTTGATGGGTTTCAGCCGATACACGTCGCTCTAACTGACACTGAGTAAGCGTGCTGATCTTCTCGCACACCTGGTAATCCGGTACATGCTTGGTTTCAGTAAATGGCGTAATCGTCTGAGTAGGCTCACAGGCCTCAAAACTACTCGGCATAAGATTGGATACCACACACTTTGGATCGCTGGTTTGCAATCCACAGTCATAGGTATCGGTAAAACGAATGCATTCACCTTTATCATTGGTCTCGGCACATTCTGACGACATGAAGCCACAGGAAGGATTCGCTTCAAGCACTTGGCAGGCCTGATTTTCAATCCCCTTATAGCTTTCGTCATCCACACTGACTTGTACACGCCGACACAAAGGCGATATGCCAGTCACAGGGCTTGGGGCAAAGTAGGATTCACAAACTGAAACACCATTGACCACCGTACATCCGTTGGTTGAAGAAGGCTGATCCGTGCATTGAATGCTGTAGTCTGAAAACTTTGTCGGAATATCCGCTGCTTGTTCGATACAGGATTGCGGCGACCAACTATCATTCATCACCACCTTGGTTGGATCAAAGCGTACCTTGATGCGTGCATACCCCTCACCACTACCAGTGACCGATACGCGAATTTTTACCGGCACTTCTAAACCTGGTTCTACCGTTTTTAGCTTAGCAGTGAGATCGGTATTTGGATTGCGCTCCCAACTGGTACTGAGCTCGCAGCGGCCAGCCGTTTCTGGTGGAAAGTTATTGTTCGGCCCAGACCAGATTTTCTGATCGCCAAGCCACACTTGCATGTAGTCATCCCATTTTGCGTACTCAAGAACGGCTGAGGTAATCGCATCGGGATTCACGACTTTGAGTGTGATGGCCTGTTCAAATACTTTACAACTGCCACTCCAGTAGTTGTCGCCAATTCGTCCTATCCAAACTTCAAGACACCCCTCACCACAAGAGCGAAGGTTCATCGGCCCTGAAACATGCTCAATGATGCCTGCCGTGTAATCGTGAGTAATAGTGCAGCTGTTAACCGCTGTATTGAGCCTGTCACATTGCTGGTAATTTGGGCTACCCTCACCTTGAGACTCACAGCCGGGGAAGCTTTGGGTTAATAGATTTGGGTCAGTTTGAACCGCATCAGTTAATGCCCAAAGCGGATCATTGACCATATCTGGCCGAGACCTGTCTTTGATTTGCTGGAGCGAGCGAAACGCCTCACTCGTAGCGCCACTTTCGGATGCCATGCTCTCTTGGCGCTGCGTCCCCAATTGATTCATACTGGCATCAGAGCCATAAACGCCCGTTAAGACATCCAATGAGCCCTGATCCATACCAGGGAAAAGCTCTTGCAAGTTAATGGACTCATTACCACTGCCATTCGGCACCGACAATGTATTGCCATTGAGTGCGGGCATCGTCCAGTTTTGCAGCAATTGCTTACCTTCCTGTTGTCCGCTTAGACCGGATTGGCGCTGCACATCAGCGGCCACACCATGTAAGGGCAAGCACGCCATAGTGATAGATAAAATACCCGCTAACACTCGGGTAAAAAATGTTGGTTTCATAGTTAACCTCCCGAGTTACAGCAGTCTTGCCAGCGCCACAAAATGTAGAGTGCATCTTCACCGGCACCTGGGATTGTTCGCCACTCTCCCCATTTCATGGTGCTTTCACCGATGACATGCGCACTTTCAGTTTCCGGCACAGGGAAGAACATACTCATCTTGTATTGGGATTTCGGCAGCATGGGTTCGATAACAGGTCGGCATAGCGCACTGTTCCCCATTGTTCGCCTAGCAAGACCACGCCTGTGTTGAGCCGCGATTGCACGCGCCGCTAAATGGCTGGTGTTTTCTGCTAATGAGCCGAAGGCTAAGGTGTGGCCAGATAACGGGTAGAGATGGCCCCAACTGCCAGCACACCAAAACAACTGGTCGATGGGTTTACCAAGCGTTGATGAAGCAGCGTCAGCGGTACAAGCAGATATAGCCAATGGATTGGCAACGGCAGCCGCTTCAGGCTGAGTAAAAAAGGCCAGTTCATCGTTCAGCCATGTTGGGTCCAATTCCGACAAATACATCAAGTCAAAGTCCATGTAACCATCAGCATTGCAATTGCCATCCATGAACAAATCGAGCATGACCAAAAGCGGAAAGGCGTAATAATGGTAATGGTAGAAAGCGAGATCACCGGTATCGTATTCACCTTCGCCATGACCACCTTGCAGTCGCCTATCACCTAACGGTAAACGAATCCCTCCCAGGGAAGGCGAACAACCCGGCGTTCTGACCAGTTCAATCAGACGAGCTGGCTCCCACATGCTGGTAACAATACCTGGCCTTGGCACGCCTAAGTTGTCTTCACATAAGCAAAATGACTTGTTTGATGCGCCGCTAGGGACATTGCCGGAGCCAAGAGGAAGCCCTGCAACCCGGATAGGAAAAATGCATGACCAGCAAACATCCGTCAGCAACTTGCCCGACAATAACCCCGCGTCTGGGCAGGTCAGTTCGGCTTTTGCAGGAATAGATGCGCCCAAGACAAGCATGACAACGAGAGTCCGCAACAGACGATAAGTATTATTGAGCTTTTTCATGAACAAGCTCCTTTGCTGGAATTTCTTCTATTTCAAACGCGAGCCCCTTTGCTTGAACAAACGATGGGGTGACTTGCAGATCAAAGCGCTGCTTTAGCGAGGCATTGAGAAGGTAAACCGGACTGTCCAATGTCTTTTCGAGCGCATTGAGGCTATTCCAACCTTGAGCACGGTCGAGCTGCGTGGTTATAAGCGTAATGCGGCGCAGTGTCCTATCTTGGCCCTCAAGCCAATGCGCAACTGCGTCCACTTCTTCAGCGTTCGACGCATTAAACACCACAAGCTGCTGGGTAAATGGCAAGGCTTTGAGCGGGTTAATACGCGTTCCTGCTGGGATCAGTGTTCGACCATTGGCATCCAATAGTGGCCGCTGCATGACGATGGTTGGATCAACCATTCTTATCCGATACTGCGTGGCTTTGGGTAACTCAGTAAATGTTTGGCGAGACCAGAAACGCTCAATGGCTTTTTTCTTTAATGCGCCCAGGTCAATCGACTGTAAACGCTGCATCGCCACTTGCATCAAATCAGGTTCTATAATCGAATGAATTGGACCACGTTGACTCAATGAACCGGTATTTCCTGTTTCAATTTGACGCTGCAACCAGTCCTTGCTGTAAACCCCTAGTGCACTTGCAGTCACCTTGTCATCTTCTATGCGGAAAATGGCAGGCACGCTAGTCACCCGCCAGTGCACAAAGGCTCTCGGATCTATTCGAACCTGAGGAACAGGATCAAGCCCCGTCATCAGGGTATGCCAATCACGGATAGCCGCCCCCAAGGTCTTTCCTTCAGGAATTCCCCGAAACAACACAATAGCGCCGGTAGCACTGGCCTCTTTAAATAGCTGCTTCAGTGAGGAATCCCCCAGTGAAGACGACGCAAATATCAACCATTCATCGTTGTGTTTGAGCGACGCAGGTTGTTCAATCGGTGAAAAAGGCTCGATAAATTCAGATGAACCATCCACAGCACTTTGTAAAATGCTGCGGCTCATTTCGACGATCTTTTTGTCCTCGTCAGACAACGGAAAAGGCTCTTGTGCCCAGGACACTTGAACCCAAGACAATGGGGCAACCAACAAAAATAAGAGACATAGTCTTTGCATCATCTACCTCCTACCAAAGCGGCCAAGCGCGACCGACAATCTGCTCGCGCTTAACGGCATTCCAATAGCGGGAGTCGAAACTCGTTGCTGCCTCGCCGGAAAACCAATATTCGTTTTCTTGCAGCGTCAATGAGCGGCTAAATTCTGTTTCAGCCACACCAAGACGCTGGGCTAATGCCATGCCGGTAGAGACTTCAGCACCATTCACCAGCACATGCTCAGGCGTCACCTTGACTTCATCCCCTGGCATCCCTGTTAGGCGTTTAAGCATCCGAGTACCGTCGTTATATAACGGAGCGAGTCCTTTTGAGTGGAAGGCATACAGACCATCCTTAACGGGCTCTTTATTCCATAGGTCAATCAGATATACCGTGGTATCAGGCAGGCAGCGCTCTTGCTGGGTATCAATACCTATTCGGTAACGCATCATGGCGTAGGTGCCTACCAAGGCCATGATTAACGCAAGAACAGTCAACCGGATGAGATATGGCCGCCAAGGCATTCTTTTACGGAGTATCTGCACGAGACACCTCCTTTGAGCCTACTGGCACAAATATGGAATCATCAGCACCCACCACCGCTTGTGCATCCAGCACGATAAAACCGGCTGCTTTTAGCTTTTCAATTTGCTGATTGGTCTGAAGCAACCTGGATTCGATGTCTTGTTCGCTAGCATTGGGGCCCAGTGACAACACCGCCGCCCCAAAATCCACGACTGCAATGGGCGTACTTAACGCCAACTGACTGTGGATGGGTTCGAGTGTTTTCATTAAGAGCCAGCTGGTCATTAAACCGCTGCCTGCAATAGACAAAGTAATAGAGGCCATAAATGGCCAAAGCGTGGATTTATTCATAGCCTCGCTCCTTCAACAACTGAGAGATGGCATCAGCAACAGAAAGGCCTTTGCGCGTTAACTGTTTAATCGCGTTTACATCTTCTGCACGGGACGAGTACAACAGCTTGTGAAACGGATCGACGATGAGGCGGCCAATCCCGGTGCCCATTTCAGTAATAAAGAAAATTTCGGAATAGACACCCGTGACGGTATGAACGGTTTTCAGGTATTCATAACCGCCTTCACCTAGTGGCAAGCGGCCTTCTTTTTTGAGCGCGTTGATGGTTTCGGCTTTTTGACCAAGCAGGTACATATTGGCCGAGTTTTCAGCGATGGCTTTACCTGTAGGGCTGTCATACAAATCGTTGACCGACTGCGTTACCGTTACAGCACTGCCGCCATATTTTCGAAATCGCCGGTAACCCGTCTCGATGAACTTACCGACATCACCTTGAGTCAGCAGATCCCAGGCTTCGTCAATGAACACAATCTTGCGACGATCCCGCTCACCTAAGTACATCTCTTGTTGGATTTGGTAGATAAGCTGAAGCAACACCACTTGTTGCAGGTGCTTGCGCCCCTTGAGCTCTTCCAACTCCAGAACGGTGAAACGGTTTTTGAAGCGAATATTGTTGTGACCATTAAAGAAGCGGCCATATTCGCCCTGTGTCGTAAACGGATAGAGCTGCTCACCCACGTCTTGCACACGACGGTCTTCATGATTTTTTAAGGCCTCTGCCACATCATCAACCAACATGGCACGACCTTTTTTCTCCCAAAGTTCACGGGTCTGACGCTTTAGGTTGGCCATCTGAAAATCAGTTAATGACTGCGTAGGCGCGGCCATTGCGGCCAATAATCCAACCAGTACATCCGCTTCTTCATCATAGTCCTCAACGATTTCAAACGGATTTAAGCAAATGCCACTGTCCCGCCCGAACTGTAAGAACTCACCGTCATAGACTTCACACAGCTTTTCATAGGAGCGGCCAACATCAATCACCCAGCATTGCCCACCTTCAGATAAGTAGGAGGAGATGATTTCGTTCACCAGGAATGACTTGCCCGACCCCGATTGCGCCGCGATGCAACAGTTGTAATTACTGCCCGAGTCATAAAGGGACACACTCATGATCTGGCCATTACGGGAAACAAAGTTAATCACTGGCGTGCCAGTGCCTTTCCAATCCGCAAACAAAGGCAACAGAGGGATGACATGCCGTGTCGCCATGGTCTTGAATCGAAACAAGTCGTTCATCGCCTGGCGGTCAGCACCAAATGGCAAGGCATTCAGGAAAATGGGCAAACAGAAGTACTTGTCTTCCATCAGCTCAAATCCGAGCTCTTTGAAATAGGTTCGAGCATTTGAAACAGAGCTGATGGACGCCTCTTCCGTCGGGGAAAACAGCGTTAAGGTCATATTTGCCCGAATAGGACGATCACCTTCTTGCAAAGCTTCAAAAAGAACATCAAACCCCTTTTTCTTGGCTGCAAGCACCGGCACAAACTTGAGCATCGGGCCATAGGCCTGATTGACCGCCCATTGACGCTTCGTCTCTAGACGAGATCGCATGGCCTCGGCTGAGGGAAAGTGAATGGTGACATTCAGTAAAAAGCTTCCGCGTAAACCGCGACTACCCGTCATCATATCGCCCGCAAAACTTGCGGCATGACCAAACCAGATCCGCTCAGGCAAGCGCTTAAACGATAAGGTTTTAATTCGGTAATCGCCCAGCATCAGACCTTGGCTATCCACCTTGATAGCTCGGTCATAATCCAACACTTGCTCTCGAAGTGGTTTATCTGCCTCACTGCGGATTGGTGATGGATTGCGCCAGGAAGCATCTTTTCCCCAGTTAAGCTGAGCACTTAATGCTGCGAGCCAATTTCGGTCGGTCATCTCAGTAACACGAAAACCAACCGTTGCCAGCGCTTGCGAGAAAGAAGCCCGAAGCGCGGATGCTCGACTCAACTCACGCTCCGTCGGTATAGGACTTTCCAAAGGCAATTTGCAGGTGACGATCAGTTGAAAGTTGCGTACCTGAGTCTGGGTCGATTCTTCTATCGGTTGAACCGTGCCCCCATCGAGGAAATCCGCACGTTTGCGTATCGACGCCCTAAGCAATGGATCGGATTGACGATGCCGTAAGCCCATCATGCGCTGAAGGTCGGTTTGAATATCAGGGGATGCGTACAGGCCAAATTGCAGCAAAGTGTCTTTTGGCCAGTCGTTGTTGAGTAGAACATTAACCCTGTCTGCAACAGACTCATCACCACCTGGCAATGGGTCACATAGAAAACCAAAGCCAACACTCTGGTCTTCCATGAAAAACAGTTGCTCATCGTCGGAATAGGCCAATACTGGCAAGAGCTCTGAAGCGCGTTGCCCTGAATACAGAGAGGCTTTCATTAACGTCCCTCCAACCAAGCAGAAAGATCATAAGGACGGCCTCGGCTGATGCGACCATCATTGGCGACGATGAAAGGCACACCTTGAATGCCCAGGATTTGAGCCGTCACCAAGGTACGCTGCATTGGTTCTAAGTTGCAGGCATCATCCTGTTCTAGGTTACCAATCCGGCCATTCAGCAATGCATCGGTGGCCGCTTTTTTGTCACGCGCACAGCCAAGCTGGCGAACCTGACGCTCTGAATCAGGACCAAGCACTGGCACAGGGAGTATTTGGAAGGTGTATTCTTTGGTTAACGGTAAAGCTTGTTTCAAAAGCTCATGGCAGTGCGGGCATCGTGGGTCAACAAAGACCACCACTTTCTTTTTGCCTTCACCCAGCGTCAGTGGATTCAAATCATCCATTTTTAGGCCAAGACGACCTAAGTCCAGCGTGTTCCCCGCTTCACGAATTTCTTCAAGGCTGGTAAGCGGCTTTTTGGACCAGGCATCATAGAGCGTGCCATCAATGACGAACCGGCCACTGTCTGACATGAAAACAATACGGCCATTGCTTTCGACCGCTTTCATACCCGTGACCGGCAAAGAAACCATGCCGTCAATTTTGCCAACGGGCGACACTTCAGACACAGGTTCAGCTTGAACCAAAGGAGACAGCGCAAGCGCCAGAATAATTGGAGATAGTTTTCGCATGAGGAGTCCTCGTTAATGTAAATCGAGGCTCCAGTCTATGCAGTTGTCCTATGTGGACTCGGTTAGATAGATTGAAGAAATCGCAATCTAACTAGGGGGCTTATAGCTCGTTGAGGTTTGTTATAAACGAATTACTCGGCGTTTGCGTTAACAAGCCAATCATCAAGCACTTGCTTCAATTTATCTAATTGCTCTTGATGTTTTGCTTGATTCTTTGCCAATTTGTTAATGTTCTGCAACTTCCAACGAATCGCTGGCAAGTCTGCTGCATTAGGATAGTCAAACAAAGCCCAGTCAGGTTGCCCTCTTTTGAATGACATAAGGAAAGCATGATCCCTTTCTGTGAAATGTTTTTGCAGTTCAATTAACATCATGGGCCTAACAGAGGCTAAGTCTTCGCATTCAACTTTTTCAAAAGTCATTCCGTCAAATTCTGCCTGAAATTTCTCATTCAGAGGCTGCCAGTTTGGCGACATGACTTCATTAATAGGCCGAGGGTGACTTAATGTATAGGTTAAAAAACCCACCAAAATCTCTCTCGAAATCCCTTCACTACCAAGTAACATACGCACATCAAATAAGTCGCGAGGATGTTGGCGATCCATTGCAGCACACAATTTCCCACCATACAGATCGGGAAGACTGACTACCTGAATCTCAGCATAACCAAACTCGTCTTCAACAGACTCTTGAACTGGCATTATTTCTGCACTATGCAATGTACCTCTGGCGACGGGCGACACTTCAATTTTGATCGTCGCAACCGGACTTGATACAACTATTCTCAGTTCATCAGCTTTATTATCCTGAAATGCCGCTCGGATATCTGGTTGAGTATTGATTCTGTCTGTAATCCGTTGCAATGCAGCCCTGACATTAATCAAAGCCTCATCTCTTGGTTCAAGAGGAAGATAAGCAAGATCAATATCTACAGATAACCGAGGAAAATCTCTCACAAATAAATTAATGGCTGTGCCACCTTTAAGTGCAAAAACCGTCTCTGTTGCTACTACAGGAAGCATTCTTATGAGCAAGGAAACCTGTTTGTAATATGGGCTATCTTTATCCATTATGTTGTTCACCTTTTTTGACGCTTAATATCTCTGGCACTGTGATTTGATATCGCTCATCAAAACGTCCTTTTTCGACAACCTGCCGCTTTCCTGCCCCCAATTTAATTCTTGTTTCATCTATGCGATTGACCCACTGGTGATCGTAGTATCGACCCAGAAATAGAAATATTCGGTTTGCCTGAACAGAGCTGCTTCGTTCAAGAATATCTTGTACTTTTCTAGGGCTAAGATTGACTAAACCCTGAAATAATTCTGCGACATGCTCAAATGAAATCAGCTTTCCAATCGCGTCTACCACTTCATAGGCAGCAAGTTCTGCACAGCTGACAGTGAGTTCTTTCTCTTTGACCGTGATCCTTTTCAAATCTTTCTCGGGATTCACTTCAAGCTTATGGTTTCCACAGTAAAACCAATTCTGATAAGGGAATTCACGAAACCATTTTGGTAAGGACGACTTATTTTTAACGCAAATCCAAACTTGCTCTTTGTTCAGCTGTAAATAGTGACTCAGTCCTTGGTGAGTTAAGCTGCTCAATCCAGCCAAATGAACTGAAACGCCCAATTGCACATCTAATGCTTGAATGGCATCAACCCAAGTTGGCTTTATATCGCCCTGCGCATCTGGACGATAATACACGCCAGAACATAGCTTCTTTAGCCAACCGTTCTGCGCGTACTTTTGAGCCAAGGAATAGCTCACACCGTTTTCAGTCAGCCATTGCTGAAGTACTAGCGCACCAGGAGAAGTATGAGCAACAAGCCAGTTTATCTTAGATGACATTTTAACACCCAAAGTATGAATATCACGAACAGTATAAACCATATAGTTTATTACGATAGGAATTTTAACACCTTAGGTATTAATATACCAAATAATGTAAACCAAGTTCGATAATGTGGCGTCGCTGAAATGAAAAGGTCTACACAACATCACCAATAACCCGATGTTGTGTAGTCCTAAGTTTGATTGCCTTAAGTGAACTGCCTAATATGGCTCACATTCAGGAGCCCAGTAAGACGACGCTGATTGCTGGAACTGTTGTGCCAATGACTTCTTGAGTGCTGGCAACAACAGGTAAGGTTGCAGACATAACACTTTCAACGACGGTTGGCGTATTGTAGAGACCCATACCACCACCAATGCCCAAGGCAAAGGCCATCAAGCTTTGGCGAGCGATACCGCCCACAATACCCACCAGAACCATGGCTCCCGCTACGATCCGTCCCAAAGTACCTTGGGTCCAATCTTTTAGGGTATCCCACACATCAGTGAAAGCATCACCACCGGTGCCCGCAAATGAGGGCTCCGAAATCATTAACGCCATCAAACCAAGCGCACCAATGGTCATTAGGCGCTGAGTTTGAATGGTGCGAACTGCATTTGTCATTCGTTAGTTTCTCCGTAGATACTCAAGTTATCGCGCTTACCATCAGCTCCCGCTGAGGTTGAATCGCTCTGAGTCTGAAGTGGACGTAGCACAGGCGAAACCGTTCGAGGTGCTGACACCCCAATATCCCACCGGCGCGGTTCAATTTCGGTAAACACGTAGCTGGATAAATTCAGATCCCCACGGTCATCCTCCCAAGGCGCAATCCAAATCCGCATTACCCTTGAAGGAATGCGAATAGGTGCAGATTGCTGCGTCTCGGGTAATGCTGGATGGCTCAGCAGTCCTGTCTCTAAATCAGATTGTGAATACCCAGAGGGAGAACCAATTCGAGTCGCCACAGCATCAATCGTCTTGGGTGCAGCGCCATTACTGGTAAGCTCATAGACTTCACGAGCGGATAAACAGCGCACACCGTCAGGCATACCTGGGCATCCATATTCACTACTCCCAAGACCCAATGAACTACAGCCAGACAATAAGGTTGAGCCGACTGCCAATAAAAGTAATCCAGCTTTAGACCACTGTTTTGACTGGTGCTTTGGGTTGTTCTGCATTGATGTCGTCATGGTTAACTCTCCTCTGGATACACATCTTATTGTCTGAAACGGACTTCGATCGGTTAGCAACATGCAGGATTTTTTCATCTTCTTGCACCTCCCCCTTGCGAAGTGGCCAACGACAACGAGGCCCCACGAGTGACTATGACTTCTATTTTCCTTGCAGCGTCTACCTCTATGACTGGGAACATATTTTCAGCCATGTCCAGATAGAACTTGGCCACTCGATCCAATGCTTTACCAGTGCCTTTAATTGCAGCACCTTGTAATGCTTCTTGGCTCATGACTTGCTGGTACAGCTGAGTATCACCGGCATTACCCGTCTGAATCGTTGGTACAGGATTCACATCAAATGCGCCTGCCAAGCCCTGAAGGAATCCGGCCATCATTGATTTGGCCACCAGCTGGCCTTGTTTCGACACTAATCGGCCACGAATACCGGCTTTACCGTCTTCACCCACGGCATAAGAATCCAGTCGCGTTTCAATGACGCCACCATCTTCTCTCACACATGAAATGGTCTCGCCTCGCAAATAGGCACGCTCAGAGCTCAAATCACCGTAACCTGCGGCGATCAAGAAACACTCTTTGATATCCGCTCTGAATCGGTTGGGTAAAATGGCTTCCTTTTGAATCCTCAGTAATGCAGGAAAAGGTTCGCGTCTTGCGGACTCGTGAGTAGGGGCATCCAAACCTGTGATCAAAGTACCTGAGATGATGCTGCCCGCCGGTAAATACAAAGGCGGCGCTTCTTGCACAACAACCTCTGGTTCAGCAACCACTTCAGGCTCAATCATACGAATCGTGATTGGCGGCAATGGAACATCCCGTGCTCGTGTGCCTTGGCCATTGACTGGCTGCTGATAGAGCGGATCAGGCAGCGGCGCATTGGCAAAATAGTCGTCTGGGTTAGACGGCAGTGGCTTTTCTTCTTTAGGCAATTCCATGGCAGATAAAGGCACTTCGAAACGGCTATTTGTGCCTTCAACTGCTGCATCACCTCCAGCGCGAACATCATCAAGTTCCGCTCGAAGACGAGCCAACTCCGCATTGACCTCACTTGGTATAGAAGGCGAACCGGGGCTTAACCGTCCTGAGTCAACGTCACGACGCAAGCGTTCAACTTCTCGGCGTAACTGCTCGTTGCGCTCACTGAGTAGTTTCACGTTCGCAGCCAAACTATCGACCCCAACATCACGAGTATTGGTATCCGTAAGAATGTGCCGGATCGTTTCCTGTCGGTTCCGACTGCTCGCGCCATCATCAGGATTAGGTGAAAACACCATCACCATAAGAATGAGACCACCAGCAATTCCAGCAACCGATAGGCCCCGCTTCATATTCGGGCTCATTTGTTCCCATTGTGCTTTCATCAAAGCTCACCTCCCACAAGAAGCGAAGGTCGCTGACTTTCCACCGCTTCTTCACGATGATTGCGTACAACCACATACAACTCAGTCTTTTCACCCGGCAACAAGATATTGCGCGGCCAGTAAGCACTTGCCACTATATCTGGTGTATGACAGGCTATTTCACTGGCTTCTATCGGCTCATCGGCAAAGCTTTCAACCAGTCCTACATAGACGGTGAAGTAATGTCCCGTCACAATTTGCCCCTGCTTAAAACCAAACTTTAAACCTGGCTGAAAACATTTCGGGCTTGTGTCAGTTTGGCCAGCTAAACGGATGTCATAGCCTTGTGGTAACTCATTTAGTGCAAGGCGTCTGAGTAAATCACGTAAGCTATCGACGTATGGCTGAGCCGTTTCCCAAGTGGCGGCTTTTCGGTTCACGACGCCCTTAATAGGCCACTGCTGACCATCAATAGCTAAGGTGATTTCACGCGGTGGAATACGACGAGGTACTAATGTGACAGATAACGCGGGCGCTTCCTGACCAGGCGGAGTGATGTAAAGTGAAACCGGTGATTCTTTGTCCGTGGCCACATATACAACATTCCCCTTGATTTGCGTCTGAGCATCACTGGTTGTTCTCACCTGAGGCGATTCAAACGGCGTCACAATCCGGTTCAGATGGCCAAGTGCTACAGGGATCAGTTCATTAACCCCCGGTTTCATCAGTAGCATTGTTGGCGTATCCGCTGCAACCGAATTGCTTTGAACCGGTGGATTTGCAGTAGCAGACTGCTTCATCACACTGGCTGGCACAATCGGCAATTCCACGTCTGCATACGACGCTTGTGATAACAGGACGCCACTCAAGCTAATTGCGATTAAGCTTGGTGTCATCCATCGACTAATTTTGGTCCGCATCATTCACCCTCCGGTTTTGCTCTTGGGTCAACTTTTCACGAACTCGCTTCGTTCTAGCTTGCCCCTCATACGTATCCATCCAGCTAAGTTTTGGACGGTATTGCTCAATATCGATATCAAACTCATAGGTGCGAGTTTGGCGCTGCTCATCTCCAGATGGTCCAGAGACCAAGGAATAACCGGTCACAAAGACATGGCCGGTTTCATACTCATACTCCACTTGTCTGGGTTGGAATTTGAGCGTGACTCGGTCTTCACGGATCTGTCTTGCCTGAATCTCCAGTGCATCGACCACTTGCTGGTACACCGCAGGTGAAAGTAGCGGCTCGATAGCAACCCGGATAAAGGACACATTGCCCGGCGTCACGTTGCCCATAAGCTCAGCCAGGTAGAGTCCCCAAGATTCTAGGTAAGGCTGAGTGGCCTGGTTTCGTGACACTTCAGCCGATTCAGACAAGGTTGGTGGTTGAATGGCCACCACGGTATTGCGAGAAAATGCCGCTACCGCAAGCAGCAAGTTAGATAGCACCAGCACCGCAATCAGGAACCGTTGCCATCGGTTCTCTAATTGCGTGCCTTGCCATGATTTTAAAAACACGTCGAACTTCACGGCAGATAGCTCCTGATAAATGGGTTAGGGATTGTCTTGGCTTTGGTTGGCAACAGCCCGGCCCAGTAGATGGCGTGAAGAATAAAACCATCTGGGCGACCATCACGAAAACGCCGATAGAGCTTGGTTGTCACCAACCCCAACAGGCATAAAACCAAGGCATTACCGGTAAAAATGCCGATCACTAGCCCCAACAGAATGGGAGCCATCTCATCGGCACTCCAAAGCAGGAAGTGCGGCGGGTCATCGATATAGGACGGAATACTCACAGGTTCCATAGTCACTCCTCGTTGTTTGAATTGAGAAGTGAAGGATGCCTCGGGATTGGCAGCTTCAGTGGTCAGCTAGATGCCGAATTCTTGAAGGTTTTGAGGGTTCTAATCAGACAATACTAACAATTGATCTTTTTGATGCGGTTGATATGATGGGGATATTGGTCGTGTCGAGACCAGCTGCCCACTTTAGCAAACCCGGACGGGACGACATGCATATCAAATTTATTTTTTGCTTAGGTTTTTTCTGCGACCTCGGCAGTGGGCACCGTATTCGCTAATAGGAGAAACTCAATGCAAATTACTAAAATCATTTCCTCTGCCTCGGTTGAACGTTTAAAGCAAAAAGCACGAAAGCTTAAACGTGAAAAATCCATTCCACACACTCAAGCACTCGATGAAGTTGCAGTATCTGCTGGTTTTAATCATTGGCATCAAGTTGTGCAAGCTAATGACTTACTGAAACCATCAGAAGTGGCATTATCTTCTGGATGCGTCATGGCTTTTGATGTCAAAGATGGTATGGATGTCGATACCAGTGATGGGATCTTAATTGAAGACCATTTCTTGGAGATGCTCACTGAAAAGCAGCTAATCGAAATTTATGCCAATTCCCCTGATGAGGACGATGAGCAAAACAGGCCACTAAAAGAAACGCTATCGGATTCAGAGCTTCATGAGTATTTTCGAGATGATTGCTCATTCATGTACTTTCGCCTAGCCGCGTCTCATGCAAACAAACCGCTGAAAGAAGTATTGGCTCTTATACGACAGTACTCGTTTTGGATGCCGCAATATATTTGGCTTCAAGGTCACCTTATTGATACTTATCATTTGCCAGCTGAAGACGAGAATGGCAATGCCGTAGGCGTCAGGTTTTAGCTCTACAAGATGAGGCCTAACTGGCCTCATATTTTCTTCTGCAAGTGACTTATCGCCAACCCCGCCATCAATGCCAAACCAATGATCAGCGACGGCAACACCACCGGTGGAATAGCCAGCGGGGCGAACAATCCCATAAACAGCAAGATGACGCCTGAACCCAGAATTATCATGCTGTAGCGGTGAATGATTGGGCTCGAAAAATCAAAGGTTGTCTTCTTAATCTTCCAAGTCATTAAGCCATCCCACAACGCCGGTAACATGAGAATAAGCGCAAAGGGCAACCAGACCATCAGCAAAGCAAATCGAGTGAACACTTGGTACAACACATCAAAAAATGCCTGAATACGGTCTTCTACCCAGACAAACCAAAAGCCTCCCATGTTCTCCATCCCTTTAGAGCGCAGTCGCTGCTCTTCAGTGGGGATTAGAAAATCACGCACAGATTGCTCCATCTGCGTATCCACAACCCATGATTGATACCAGCCATGGCTAGTTTGACCAATCCAATAGCTCGTTTGTGCGCCCAATTGATTTTGGATCATCTGCTTCTCTTTACTAATGACCCGGCCAGTCCAATCACCGGGCACTAACACGCCAATGGCAATAATCTCCAGCATCAGTGCCAGACACAGCAGCCAAACCGACTTATGCTTGCTCATGCCAAATATCCTCTTCTACTCGCGCCAGCATGGCTGCAACGGTTGGCGTCATAATCCGGGCTTTAATCACTTGTTGAAGCCGTTTTGTCGTCGTATGGCCACTGACATAACGCACATCGATGCGTCCTTCAGCCAAATACGCCATTCGATTTGGACGATTACGAATCCATGTGTGGAAATACACACCATCTACGGCAGCCCACTCGAAATGGTCAGGATCACGCAGGCGAATCCCCGTTAAAGCACTGGCGGCAGTCCAGGTCAGTGCCTCAATGAAATGCCAAAGGCGCACACTATCATCATCACAACTGACTTCTTCATAACTGCCCAAACCATTACACAGACACAAATCAAAGATGGAATGGCCATCTAACGTGAACGCATCCGTTAAGTAGTCCGCCAAGCAATACACCGAGGCCAAAGCATGAGGCCAGTCGGTTTCAAGCAGTCTTAAGGTTTCCTTGAACTGGGGGTTATGTTGCTGCCACTGAGCGAGCATTTCTTTAATGGTAAGTGTTGTCATTTTCAGACAGACAGAATGATGCATACAGACTCCTTATGCTGCCTGTGTAGAGCTGGTTAAAATAGGAATGCGACCTTTGATCACGCGGCCACCTGAAAGCTTGGCGATGTATTCCAGGTTGGGGAGCTGGCCTAATAACTGCAGTGGAAACATATCGCCTTCTTCCTCCATCAAGCGTTCACCATGATTGCCGGTAAACAACGCGGGGCTGTCCGAGTTGGACGACATACCTTGAGTTTGCATGATGTACTGCAACCGAGTCTTAGGCAGATTGTCAGTTATGTATTGCTGCGTTTCGGCGTCCATCACCCGAAGGGCTATCAAGTTGTTGATGTTTCCTAACACCTGGCGAGCCTTAGCTTCACTGCCTGTACGAGCTGCAAAGTCAGCAAAGGTCTGAGTAGCAATCACACAACGCATTTTTGCGCCACGGCCTTTGTTGAGCAGTTGAATGAAGGGATCGTTGACGACTTCAGCCGCCTCATCGATGAAGATATTTACGGGACGATTTTCAACACCATAGTTATAGCGGTCACCGGCCACGGCGGTGAGATCGGATAAAAGCAACGAACCAATGGCGCTGCCAACCATGGCGTCGGTCAATGAATCCAACCCGATATAGGCCACTTGGGCATTGTTGATAATACGGCCAGAATCCGTAATTAACCGGCTGTCATCCACATCGTTTGCAATCGGTGATAGCAATGGACCTAGTTCACTTGATGTGAGCATATTGAGTACCGGCATCAGTGAAGCCACCATCTTAGAATAGTGGGTTCTGTCATGCTCAAACATACTCAATAGCCCCTCTAAATCAGTATTGGCGGCAACGGGCTGAATGCGTTCGTAGTAAAAAAGCAGCATCGCCATAGCTTGTTTAGCCAAGGTGTTTGCCTTTTCGGTAAAGCGCTTGATCTCCACACTAAAGTTCGGATACACCTGCTCCCCCCAGGCCGTGACGGCTTTTACTACCAAGCCTTCTGGGCCACCTTCCAAGAATCGTCTCAGTGTTTTCAGATCAGGACGCTGTGACGTAAGCAACAAACCTTGCACTATGTTATTCAGTGCCATTTGGCCAAAGGCTTTAAATGGATCAGCACCGGTTTCGGATGGGATTAAGGCCGCAATTCGGCTGGCGATTTCAGTGCCCCGGTTAAAGTTTCTCAGAGGATTAAGTCGTACTGAATGCTCAGGAAAACCCGGATGAAAATACACAAAGCGCTCAGGACTACCGGCGGCAATACAGGCTCGCTTTGCATTATCCTTAAGTTCTTTGTCTCCCTTGGGGTCAATAATAATCACGGCTTCATTACGCAAAATGGCCTGAGTGATCATCGCATCAAAGCATCGGGTTTTTCCGGCACCGGTCGTTCCGACAATTAAAGTATGCCCCTCGGTGTGACCAACTGGCTGGTACACATCTTCTTCTTTGGGCTCGACACCATGAATCCAAGTCGAGCCCATTTGCTTACCGTGACCTTGGTTAAGCAAGGTTTGCTTATCCCGCTTTAATATTTCATAAGCGCGTTGAGCATGACGTTGATCCCACTCAAAGCCATACCCTAACCACAATTCATCAGGATGTTTTGCCATCACCTTTTGCAAATGCGACAGCTCCATAAATGCCAATGGTTTGCCTTTTAGCCCCATCTGCAACTTATAAAGGCGATAAGCCTCAGGAAGGCGGTACAACGCCATGCCCGAGGAAATCCCTGTCATCCACCAAAATGGCTCAGGTGGTAGCTCAGTCAGCATTTCTGCGGCAAATGCCCCAGTGGCTCCAACCAGCCAACCTGCTGCTGCCATGGCTTCATAGTTCGTGCGCCAGGGCATCTCATATGCGTTTTCTTTCATTCATGCTCCGCAAAATAACCGTTTACAATCCGCTTAACTTCAAATGGATTAACGTTTAGCGTGAGCGGTAAACAGAACCGTTTCCCCCTCATCAAACTGGCATTGGTCACTGGCCGAGATCCCCCGAAGCAGCTGTCCGGCTGGAATGCCATGCTCATTGGCGACTTGGCGTAAGGTTTGAATCGTGACGCGAATACCATCGGCACTATGATCCACGTCTGGGTAATCGCCATCGGTCAGTAAGATCGGCAAATCTTTCACAAAACTAACCATCTGTTGCCGCTGCGCGTGTTTGGGGTCTGTACTTGAGTTCGCATTGGCCGCAATAGGCTTTTGCTTACGCTCCGCTCTTGTGGCGGGCTCTTTTGCTTGGGCATTGGCTGTCTCAGTTCGACTCGGACGCTGTGAAGCCTCTTCGTTCTGAATTGGTTCCACTGACTCTGCGTCTTGTTTGGAAAGGTCAATCAGTGCAATTAGCCCTTTAGAAATCGATACTTTCAGCAGTAACCCTTGCTCCTGAACGCCATCATTCGTAGTCACAGTTCTGGCCTTACGTGTCGGGTTTGCGGGATCTAGTTCAAGCCAATCTAATCGACTGAGTTCAGCAAGCAGTTTTCGGGGAGCACACCAAGGTCTTACGGCATCGGGATAGCGGATCAGTATCTGTTCACCAACCATAACCAACGCACTGCTGGCCTCTGGGAGCCACGCCAAAGATTCAGGGAGATTCAATGCTTCTGTATCGTGCTGGTTCACGTTATTTGAGATAGCGCCATCATGAAAATTGTTAGGCTTTTCACATCCATCACCCGGAACGTTTTCATTTGCCTGGGGGTTATTAACATCACTAGCAAGACGAAGTTCATCATCTTGGTCGGACGGTTTTGTCGATGGCGACTCAGCCGAATTGCTGTGTTCAATTGATGATGACTCTTCAGACAAGCCTGGCTGCTCACTGGAACGACTCTGAGGCTCTGCTTGTGTTTGCTGTGTTGCTTCCCACTCAGATTTGCTAAACAGCCTCACACCACTTGGTACATTCGAACTGAACAATAAATCGGCCTCAGATATATGCAGCATGGGTAACCAGATTGGCTTGCCGTCTTTGATCAGCACTTCAGGGGCAAGGCTTTCATATCGCTCATTTGAGGCTGATTTTGTGGCTAATCCTCGCTCAATGAGGATGTCCGCAAGGGTATCGGGATCTCTTGGAATGCCAGGTATCTTGTCTTTGGCCAATAGCTCAATGATGTCCTTAGCCGCGCTTTTCCAAACCAGGTAAAGATTGATTGATTGATTCGATTTTCGTACCCAGACTCTGGCGTCTCGCTGATTGACCAGCCACTGGGAACTGGCAAGCAATCGCCTCATGGCATCAAGTAGATAGCGTTCGACTGGGACACCAAGGGCATTGTCGTCAACGGAAATTCGTTGAGCTTTCAGGTCTCGCTGGACACTGGTTTGGTCAGCTTCAATGACCAATTTGGACAGGACATGCTCTGGATCGGTATTGCCAATTGCTTCCAGCATGGCTTGCAAAATCTCAGGGCCCGGCTGGGTTAACCAAGCGAGCAACTCAGGTGTCATCACCCGGTTTAAAACCAGAATTGAGAATTGCTCGTGCCGCTTGCACCGTCCGTCGCGCCAGCGAATGAAATAGCGTTCAATGCTGTTATTAGTGGTCCACTGGGATAGTGTTTCTAAAAAAGGGTTCCACTGATAGCGTCCATCTTCGTCTGTGATGGATAAGTCTGAAACAGGCTTACCAATATCATGGAACAAACCGCCAAGAGCAGCAGCAACACGCCATCTTGGTTCCAGCTCTTTTTTCTCAACCGGTGTGCCACTGGCAACAAAGATGATACCTTCAGCTGCTTGTGCCGCCCAGAAAGCAACTTCCAACGAGTGACGTAATAAACCACCAGCGCCACTGTGATGATGATGCTCAGAAGCTGGCAACAAATGAACATAAGCAGCCAGATGGTCAATACAGGGCTGAATCAACCGTTGAAAATCACGCTGATTAAAGCCAAGTACCTGGCGCAGCTTGGCAATTAGCTCGTCTTGTGTGGACTGCAAATCCTCGGGTGACGCAGCTGGCAACCCCTTCAGGAATGGTGGGTAGCGTGGGATTTCTGCATCCAGTTGAGATGACAGCTCTGGTAGTGCTTTTGTTTGAAAAAATAGGTTTTTGAACATAGTGAACCTCCGACACGATAGTGTGAAGGTTCAATCTAGTGTTGCTGGCTAATTAGATTCAAAGATTTAATACTTATATGTGCAGACAATGTATTTAGGTCTTTTAGCACCCGATGAAACAAGCGAGTTGAAATACTAAAATTCAGCTTACGGGAATCAGGATACCTCTGCCGGTTTGTTTTTTAGCGCTTCAGCCGCTTTTTGCAGCGGCCCTTTTAAAGCTTTTTCTAACTTAGTCATCTGCTCTAAGTGCCACGCAACCGCATTGGGCCACGTATCTTTGTTGAAGCCATCGGCTTTGGTTGAAAACTGAATACGACAAGATTTCTTTTCATCCAATCTCATCCATTCAAGCTCCGCACCAAATACTTGTTCAATGTCCTGTTTGGACCCAAGCAATGAATCAAAGAGATATTTATTCTCTTCGGTAATTCCACGGCTAATCCAAAGCTCAACTCGAAGCTCTTTTTGCAGAAAAATCAGGTTATACGGACAACCACTCAGTCCAGAACCTGCTGATAGCCAATGATCTTTACTTGGGCTAATGTTGTTGTAGAGCTGGCACGGACTTTTCTGAAACGCCTCTAAGGCTCGCTCCCAGTATTCGCGACGCACCGTATGGCGGTTTTTCAGTACCACTTCGGTCGTTTTTTCTTCCGCTTCTTTAGCATTAATACCGATCATCAGCTCCTTCGCTTCGGGCGTGGGGATGATCTGGTCAATATTGATGAGTAGCTGCTCTCCCAACGAATAAGGGGTAATTTTGAAGCAAGCAATACTAATGCCTTGCCCCAAGAGCCAAAGTGCAGTACTGGTCACTTCTTTGCGAAAGTTTGCCGCAACCAACATAATACGCTGGCTGTTACCTAGATTGAGCTTGACCTCATCCAGATCTGGCGCATCCAGAAATTCACAAATTCTTTGACTGGCATTAAGTGCAGCACCTTGGGGGCCATTTAACGGGTCAACTTCTCCTGTTACAAGTTCATAGCGATCCAAGTACTGTTGGTAGATTTCAACTATCTGCGCTTTGGTCAAACTGGCGCAGTAGGAGGCATATTTAAGCGCCTGCCAGACCACATCACGACCGCTGTCATCCAGTTTATTTTCAATAATGACCAAGTTGCCATCTTTATCTAGCGCAAGTAAATCTAAGCGTTCGCGGGTATCATCAAAGCCATCGAACTCCTTTTGAATAATTAATAACTCTTCACCCAGCGCAGAAGGCTCATGCGCCAACCATTCCTGAAGGTGTTTTCGCTCAGAAAAGCCAAGCTCACTGAACTTCTTTGCCCTAACAGGACTAATCCTGTTGGTTTGATGATTTACCGTGAACATGGTTATTTATCCTATTACTTAGCATTTTTTATCGCTTCAATTTCATTTACAGAATTATTTAATAAAGTCATTTAGCAACTGAGCAAAATCGCATCTCTAGACTCGGGATTTATCTCTTTCCATCGCTTGATTAATGTTGTGACGCAGGGGTTACCCGCAAGCTGATTCATACGAACCCAATCAACATCTAGCAAATCAGCAAGTAATTCGATGTCCAATTCACCTTGCAAGGTGTGCCATTGTCGGATGCTTGGCTGTCTCATCAACTGAGCTTTTGGAGAGGTTAATCCACCGACAACAAAATATCCCTTTTCTTTGTCGTACCATATGCGTTGAATACCCGGAATGTTACTCATCCAGCGTTTGATGTCATTTAAAGGCTTATCAAAGTATCGAGATAACAAGGTATCTAAACTACCGCTGATTGATGTATCTTTTTTCTTTCCTCGCTTATCTAACCAACGCTGAATAACCTCTTTTTTTACCTGATAGTAAGTCACCTTCGTTTCATTTTGCTGATGAAGCGAAACTAATTGTTCTTGCCATAATTCAACTAATTCGGGTAACTCACTTTCAAATCGCATTGTTGCCTTTTGGCTGGATAACACGCCATCATCACTCAATTCTTTGACAATATTGAGCAATACTTCACTATCTGGCAGAACCCAATCCGTCAACGGATAAGGCTTCTGTTTCTTGGTTAAATCCGAAAGCGCATCTTCCATACCCAGTGGCAATACATTCGTTTGGTCGTAAGATGGATCTTGCATCATGATTGATACTTGTGAATCCTTATCCTTACTCAAAACAAGCGTAATTCTTGCCGCAAATCGTCGTTGTTTATCAACTTCAGTACCGTAGTAATCCATTACGACATTCTGACGATAATTATAGGGCCACTTCTCATTCATCAAAGTGAGCAAATCATCTACGGATGTTTCGAAATTGGCGAGGTACTCATTTATTTTCAAAGTCATACCAGAATCAGTGGGATCGAAGGGGATCAACACCGGTCTGTCGTTTGAAACCGTAAACAAATAACCATCAGTAATGACAATAGTTGATTCATTTAAACAGGCGCGTTGCAATGGCAAGACTTGAGAAATAGCCCTATCAGAATCAATCAGTAAACGTTTGATCTCTAATTCTTTAAGAACCACTTCAAGCTTTCTAATAATCGCTTCTTTGTATGCCTTGGTATCTAATAATTCGTAGTTGTAGGTGTAATATCCACCTTCAGACGCAACGTATAGCTTTATCGGGTCATCGTCTCTTTTTGACTCGATTAATAACCTTTTTTCGACTGGGTCTCCCGTTAAATCATGAGGATTAACGTTGATATGTTGAACTGCACACCGTCCAACTAACGACTTTGTTAGTGGATAACGATCATCTTCAATACCTTTTTCCTGATCAAGCAGAATCAAAACACGGTCCGAACGTTCAAGTTTTATCCGTTCAAAGTCATTTGCCGAAATTCCATCTAGTAAATCCCACGAAACATCGACGCCTTTCTGTGCAATGAGCGATTTAAATAAGTCTAAGATTTCTTCACAAGCAACAACGGTATTAACTCTTAGGTCTATAACCTTGATTTCACCGGATATCTCGATGCTTGGGAAAGATGACTTAGCCTTATTGGCCTTATGCTTTGTTTTCAACGTCAGTGGTTGGAGATTTAACGTTTTAGCTGAAAGTTCAAAACCATAGTCACGCGCAAAACAGATAAACGCATCTTGCACTGGTTTTAACACCATAGGCCAACTTTGCTCAAACCTAGTTGGTGTAGAAAGATCCAGAAACGGACGCTGTTTCCGTGAATTTTTACTCTTTCCAATTTCTTTAAACAGCGTACCTCTCGGTTTTCTTTCATGGCCAGGATACCACCTGACGAGTACCTTATTTTTGTCATAGACCCATAGAGGCTTCTTAATGCGATCTATATCATCGTCATTAGATAACGGTCTTAATGGAACATTGGTATAAAACAGAGCAATCTCAGTGGTATTTCCATCTTTTAACTGCTGAGTTCTACAATCTAGGCTGATCGCATTAACACCGCCAGCCCAGCTATCTACTTTCAATAACGGACAACCTAAGCTGTAAGCGCCTTTACAATGACCGCCAAAAGCCCGTAATGATCGCATCATTAGTCGAATCCACACAGGATTTAACACCGGTGAATATTCAACTCTAACTGGAGTAATAGGTTGCAACTCGGCGTCTACAATAGACGGAGGAATATCACTTGAGCTTTGTAAAGCCACATAGAGACCAAACTGATTACCATTTTTTTTCATTAAATAGGCAAACTGCCGACTGTCTAGTTCAGCATCGATACGTTCTTCCCAGGCTTTCTTCTCTTTCCACTGATAGTTGTTATTGATGAGTGGATAGTGATAAACCACAAATTTGTTGGCTTTATCTGCATCAACCTTGTTATTCAAATAAACCAAATGAGACAGCGGCAACTTCCTCAAATCTTTATTTTTATCCATTAACCTTGCTCCCTCATACGCTGCCAAACTATTTTCGAAAACCACTTGAAGCCAGACGTCATTTGATATCCATCGTTCACCAAACAACCTGGTAGAAACAGGATTGAAGCATTCTCAACTTTTACTGGCTCCAACATTTCAGAAAAGCCCGATAAGGAACAATCTTCACCAGTCAATAGGTTCGCGATAACCAAAATGGCGTTTTCACCACGGATTTGACGGATCTTCTCCAGCTTTTTAATTAATCCCAAAGGCGCAAATTCAGGACGTTTACCAGAAGCAAGCCATTGCTCAAAGCCTTCATCTGACTGTTCCAGAGCAGCTATTGACCAAAATTTAGCATCAACAAAAACATCCGCGTTGGCTATCTCAAAATCATATAATTCAAACAACTCATGGTTGTAGACGTCTTGTTTAGTGGCTAGCTGCTTGTCACTCAGCAGTGCGCGAATACCTTCTTCACCAATACGCCCTTGTAAAATTCGCTGAATCACGACAGGATGAAATGCAAATTGCTCTTCAATATCGTTGGCAAACGGCTGAAACGACGTTCGAAAACCTTTACGATTAAACCAATCCGAAATAGCAGGTTGCCGGTTTACAACCTCATAAAGCGTCTGTGGGTTATACTTAATCAATCCCGCTGCACGCTTTGCAAAGAACTGCCAACTTTTTGGGTCGTACCATATTTCACCAGTAACCTTTGATTCCTCGGGCCGTTCAAAGCACGCCCAACGACACAAAGGCTCAGTAATGCCAAACGTATTGTTATGCGGCATCCATTGGAGATCATGCTGTAATACAGCGCGGCCTAGTTCATGCCAAAGTCCTGAAATATCTTCGATACAACCCTTACCTTGTCGTGCATCTCGGATAGCGGAAACTAACTTGTTATCAATAATATCTACCGCAGCAGAGCCATCTTGGAATCGCGTTTTCAACAGGGTAAGAAAGTTGGAAACCGATGCATCTTCGGAATGAGTAAGATCATCAATCAGCTGATTATTAAGGTTTGAAACCCAATTTCGGTTGTTAGTACAAACGGTTAATTGGCCGTAGTTGCGAAGATGGCCTGCTAAATCATCGCTTAAATGAATTGCGACATGGGGCACATACGTCCAAGCACGTTCAATACGACCAACTTGCTGCTGCACGTCAGCAGCAAGATTCTTAACGTAGTCATTTGTCCCTTTATAGAGCTTGTTTAGCTCCTGGATTTTAGCGACTGAGTTATTCATTAACGGCATAATAAATTGCCGCTGCTGCTTACGTGAAAACTCTGAACGTCTGACTAATTTTTCTAAGTTTCTGAGCTGAAAGCCAGCATGAGACATTTCATCATCAGCGTCATTGCTATCCCATGGTGAAAAGTAAAAGTGCTTACTTTCAATAATAAACAGTGACGTCAGATCCATCTGTCCTTGAGAGTTGGGCAAGGAGTAGTCCAAATTAATTCCATTGGTAGCGGATGCAGTTTGTGTCATTACCACCACGGTTCGGCCAGAGTCGAACGCCGCTTGATAGGCGTACTCAAATCCTTCTCGCTTTTGTGCTTCAGCATTGAGCAAGCAAATCATCATGGGCTTACCGTTGACAGCCGATGGAATAAACACATCGTCAAAAGAAGACAATACGCCAGTGGTTAAACGCTCAATTTCAAGCCAATCCGCGCTCATCCTACTGTTTTCTGCGGTATCACTTATCAACCACTTCCGAAGGTATTTGACTGAGTTAACAAAGGCTAGGTGTCCTTTATGTTGTGGCTCATTCGCTGCCAAATGCAGAACGTGCAGTAATTTAAACAACACAGACTGCCGGTATTCATACTTGTAATCAGAGTGCTCAGCCTCAAAAAATGCAGCGTTCAAATGCAGTTTTGGCTCCAGAAATACTGGCGCATTGATAGCATCATCAAAGTCGTGGATCGTGGTTTTCAGTGTCGAGCGACGCTTTTCAGATTTATCTTTAACCAACGATCGGATCACTGCCATTTGCAGCTGCTTATCCTCGTCAGTTTGTAAATACGGAATTGGCTTCTTAAACCAATCTTCGGGGCGCTGCTCAAAGCTATCGCCCAAAAAACTCTCGGTACATTGTGGACTGCGAGCCTGAGCCACGTAACGTAAAGCGCTTTCAATCCAGCGTATATCGAAATGACCAATCCCCCTTTCGATATAAGAGGTTGCGGATAGTGCAAAAACCAGGTTTCGACTCGATAACGAAACCATTAACCCTTCAGGTGTTGTCGGCAATAGAGCACGTTTAATCTTGATCCTCAACGGGTCAATATCCGCTTCAGCTTCATCCGTGGTTAATAGCCAGGTTGTTAGGCCAAACATATTCGTCTGAGTATTAGGTAATAGGTTTGATCTACTGAGCGCTTCTAACTCAGGCAAGCTAGTGCGAGGCAAGGAGAACAGCGATAAGCTGGGTAACGCTGTGCTATAGTAGGATGGTCGATAGTCATTCGCAGGATCAAACAGCAATCGGTTTAGCCGAACGAGATACTCATAGGCTTCGGACTCATCGGTTGCGAACTGCGACAACAGCAAACTGAAGCGTCTGATATATTTCTCCATCACACGCAAAAAATCACCGACATCAACGGATTCTTCATCGCTTTGTCCATAACTTTTCACTTCAAAGCCATGAGGTTTTTGCTGTAATTGCAAAGGCTCACTGGTTACTAAGTGATCTGAGCGAAACAGATATTTCTTTTCGAACGGCACACCGGATTCATACTGTTTTAAAGGCATTACCAGCGCCCTAGACTGATTCAGATCGACACCTTTGCTGGTCAAATCCTCCTCTAGCTCCGCAATAAGCTGTTTAAGCTCACTGTAAAGCTCAGGTATAGGTTCGGCAGTAACAAACTGCATTCGCGCTAAAAGACGCTTGCCCCCTTCAAGTAATTGGCCAATACACTCAGGCGGCTCTTGCACCATTTGAGACTGGGCAAGTAATGTCTGTAGAATGTCGGCTTGGTAATCAAACTCATCGACAAATACTACCTTTCCGGCCAGTTGTCCGCTCGACATTCTGACTTTCTGTTTACCGTCGTAAAAGGAAGCGAATAGCTTCTGCGTCGTTAACACCAGCAAATGTTGCTTATCATCGTGCCAGGCAATCGCCGGGAAAATTCGACGCACCCATTTATTTTCTCTAAATAAACGAAGCTTTTCTTTTGCTTGCTCCGTGAGCTCATGCGTCTTGCCATGCTGCTTGCTGGCATACTTCACTGCCTTCTCTAAGGACGACATGCACCCAAGTAGCGTTCGTTCGACAAAGCCACACAGTTTTCTTAGTTCCTGCTCTTCTCGTTCTAGTAAGACGCCCATCGAATCAGGGTTTTTCTTTTTATACTCAACATTACGGGCTATGGCTGCAACGTTGTGGCAAGCACGAACGAGAGCCTCTTTATCAGCATTAGAACGAAACACTCCTAAACCATGGATGTCCTCAATGGCCTTATAAGGATCGGGCAAGTCAGATTTTTGAACGCCTTGTTCATGTGGCAGAGCCCGTTGCGAAACCGCACTAACAACAGTTTCATCCTGAGCATAAAGAATACTAACCAGCAATGGGTTGCCTGAGCTGTCTTTTGCACTCGTTGCACTTTCATAAATGTCATGCAGGATGTTCCAGCGATGGGTGACCAATATGGCCTGCAACCCTTTAGATTTTATAAATTCAAGGCTCGCTGGAGTCTTCCCGTCAGGGCTACGATAAAGCGAACTACTTTTGCCCCCGCCTGTTGGGCCTTGTAACTGACAAAAGCCAGCAATAGCATTTTCGCTCTTTGCATTAACCGATAGGGCAAGCGCCTGTTCAATCGTATGCGCAATGATTTGATTATAAGAAGTCGGTATTGGCTGACTCATCTAAATCCTCGTTAACTTGATATTCCTTTTGAGTTTCGCCCCTGTTTTAAGAGGAGCGACAAGGTTGGAGACAACACAACACCAACAAATGACTCATTAATTCAACTCAGGCACGATTTCCTGTGACCAACTGTCTTCCATCAGCATTCTGAACGACATACCACCCGACGCTGCTTCCAACGTAAGTTCGCCAGCATCTACCGCCGTCTTGACGTGCTCAGTTAATAGCTCAAACAATCGGCGCTTGTACTCAGTGTCATCGTTTCCTTTTAAATGCTCACCCTTGGTTTCCAGTACAGAGAAGCGGTAACTGCCAGAGTTTGGCTGTTCGACGCACACCAACAAGTCAGGGTAAACCTTTTGCTTTTGCCAGCCTTGTAGGCTGTACTCGCGTTGATTTACTGCAATACGATGCCACCAATACACAGACGCTTGCTTATCCAAATACCAGGCTGTGTCGCGCTCTAAATTGTTCAGCCCATTTTGATAGACCTTTTCAAACAGGCTTTTTTCGAGTACTGATCCATCTTTGCGGCGAAGCACCTGATCATGTTCACTGACATTAACCTCTAAGGTTTGCGCCAGTTCCCAATTTAGCTTTTCGTTGTCTGAAGCGAGTAGACGTAGGGAGATATCACCCTTGTCCAACTTAGATCTGAAGATTTGCTCCGATAATTGCGCGACCTGTTGTTTAATGTCGCGCTTCATCTCTTTGAGCAGCTCAAGGCGGTTAGTAAACAAGGCCTCCTCAGAAACGCCATTACCACGCAAGATGTCTAACGTGTGCGTTAACACCCGCATGGCTTGCCATGGGTTTGGAATAACATCGGTGAGCTGCCTTACCATAAAGGAGATATCCAGGCCTGCATTCGGGTCAAACTCGATGTTCTCGTGAACCGGATCGGCTAAGTCCAATTCGCCTTGGTTATCCTTTGACATTTTGTAGTCGATACGGGCAATCGTGCGCTTTAACTTATCGTCCACTAGCTGGAAGTTCTCAGCATTCAAATAAGACAGCGATTCCCAATCTAGGTCACCCAGCACATCCCGTTCATAGTCAAACAAACGGTAGCCGTCTTTGTACCCAGCATCGCGATGTAAAACCCTAGGCAAGAATATTTTAGGTAGGTTACGAAAACGCTCTCTACGCAATAAGGTTTCTTTGCTCACTACTGCGGCGGGTTTATTGGCTTCTGTAGCTTTAACTTGATTCGCCACATCTCCCATCCCTTCTTCTTCTAAACCTTGCTTAACACCAGCAACAGCTTCCATCACGTCTTGATCAAAGGTATAGACATAACACTCATCTAAGCTTGCTTTTTGCGTCAATCGCGCATGTGGTTGACGTAGTACACGGCCAATCATTTGGGTAATTGCCGTTTTTGCGGTCATTTTTGACAACACGGTTAATACATAAGCGAAAGGACAATCCCAACCTTCACGTAGCGCATCCTTTGTGATGATGTATTTAACTGGGCACATTTCGCTGAGCAAATCATCATCACCCAACTCGTCTTTATCAGACGTTTTCAGGCGGATTTCATTTTCATTCACGCCCAATTTGTCCATCAAATACTCGCGGGCATCTTCCGCATGCACAAATGCTGAATCACGCTGATCTTTACCTGTGCGCTCAACTCGGATCAGCATGATGGGACGAATATAGCGACCGGTTTCGTTTTGTAGTTGCCCGGCATCCTGTTCAAGCTCTGCCAATTTAGCGTGCGCAAGCGACAAGGTATGCTTCCAGTCACTTTTGTCTTCGTTGATTAAGTTGATGGGCAACTTAATCATTTGCTCATCTTTCAAAGCTTGCCCAGACACATTCACCAGCACATTTGAGTGATGCTTACCGTTTGCGTTAGGCGTGGCAGAAAGCTCAAGAATAAACTTAGGGTTAAAGCCACACAGGGTTTCTCTTGCGGTTTCGCTATAGGCTTTATGCCCCTCATCCACAATAATCATTGGGCGAACCATGCGTAACACATTGCCTAAGCTTTGTTTGACTGACACTGAGCCTGGCGCTATGCCTTCTTGCCAACCGTAATCTGAAAGATCATTACAATCTAAATTACGAATACTGCTCAATAGCGCCTCATTGGCTGTGGTGTCATCTTCAATCGGGAAGAAGGTGGTAAATCGCCCACTATCACGGAACATGCGTAGGGTTTCTTTGGATTGACGCGCACTGGATTGCAGCATCAACAACATAACGCACAGGTTTTCGTCGGTATCCCGCTTGGTAAATGCATCGTTCTTTTCGAGCATTTTTACTCGTCCACCCGAAGCACGCTCTAGCATTTGCCTATACGGATGCTCACGATTGGCCAACTGTTTCCAGGTTTGTTTGTAAATGGCATCCGACGGCACCACCCAGAGCACCATACCTGTCTGTTGCGTAAACAAATCAGTTTGCAGGCGCTCAACCGCAGCAACACCAAGTAAGGTTTTACCACCACCTGTCGGTACTTTCAGGCACACGTTAGGAATTGGCCGCTCTAATCCGTCAAATCTTGTGACATAAGGTGCGGGCACCAAGTGACCGCTTTTGTCTTTAAGTAGGTCAATACGGCGCTCCTGTACCAGAGCTTCCCACGTGTCTTTGGCATAATCGGTTAAGCGAGCGTCTTTGCCTTTCATTTTCTGAAAAGCAACAAAGTCTTCCGCTTCTTCCTTGGTGTCGGCCAGCTTTTTTAAGTAATAGTCCAGCTTATCCAGCACACCATTTTGGTAGTCTTTTAACTCCATGTTACGCCCCCATAATACGATGGATAGCGTAAGGCAACTGGCAAAACTCAATGCGTTTTTCAGTTAAGTCCTTCTGACTCATAAATTTCGCTACAGCAAATACAATAGTGCGTTTCTTCGTAGTATTGTTTTTAGCTATAGCCTCTACTTTGTCCGCGTTTAATGCGGCTTCATTTGAACGCAACCATTCGCTATCTGGACGATAGAACAGATGAATACGGAATAGATCTGTTTCACCGATAAAACCATCGGCAGAAGCTTTAGCAACAGTTTCTAATGACTGCCCAGTTGCGGTATAAAACACATAACGTGCAAGCGCGTCGAACGATGGCATCGCTTCGCCAGTAAGTAAACTTTCAATTTGAATCGGTTCACCCAAAGTACAATAAGTGAAACTACCACCAATGCCTGGCGCAAAATCATCCACTTTACGCTCACCAGTTACAGTAAGTACACCGTCTTTGAGCTCTTTCTTGATTTTGTCAAAATCCTTGCTGTGTTTTTCTTCAACTTTGGCTATTTTTTCAAGCAACTCCGCGTGTTTTTTCTCAAAGACCGACCACGTGATTTTTTCAGAAAGCAGTTCTTGCTTCTGGTTGCCTTTAAAGGGGTAACCGTTAATAACACGACGAACACGTTCAGCAGTTAATGTATCGGCGTAGTCTTCACACTCGACTAAGATAAACTTACGGCTGCCATTGTCTTTTTTATTAGCTTCAAGAACTGCATGAGCGGTAGTTCCAGAGCCAGCAAATGAATCGAGTACGATGCCTTCTCTACCAATAGACAATTCAATACAGCGCTGAACATGCGCTAAAGTTTTGGGAGCGTGACCAAGTGGGTTTTGCCCTGCAAAAATATTTTTAAGTAACGTTGTTCCTAAATCGGTGGCAAATTCAGTTCCCTGCCAAAACGATTTTGATTTTTTCCCATCAGTCTCATCTAGATAAACCCTGTAGGACACATCAAACCGTCCTTTACTAGATTCTCTAGCTTCCAAATTCTTTAAGTTTTGAAATGCTCGCGCCTTTCCCCATCGCCAACGCCCATGAGTTCCATCTCCTCTCATTGGCAATATTTCAATGTCATTGTTTGATGACCTTTCAAGAGACAAAGTATTAGCACTTTTATTCCAAAAAATCGGATAGAACATTTTAGGCCGATCTTCTCTTCTGTCTTCACTCCCTCTCTTACGAAGATCACGTAATGAATAAAGACAACCACTTTCATCTTTTAACGTGAAGTCTTTTAGCTGTTCTTCTGTCAGATCCAAACCTTTCGAGACAAATTCATCTCCTGAGTAGACTAAAATATACTCATGCGTGATCGCTATATGCTCTTTATCATTTCGTCCTTTTAAGTTATTGACGACAACAAATAAACCAACAAACTTATCATCACCAAAGACTTCATCCATCAATAACTTTGCGCTATTAACTTCATTGTCATCCAACGTTAACCAAATACTTCCATCGTTTGACAGCAGTTCTTTCAACAACATAAGTCTCGGCCACATCATGCAAAGCCATTTGTCATGACGTTCCAAGTCTTCTTTATCAACAGGATTAGCTGACTTTTTCAGCCACTCCTGCATCAGAGGCGAGCGCACATTGTCGTTATAACACCAGCCTTCATTGCCTGTGTTGTACGGCGGGTCGATAAAAATGCAGTCTACTTTGCCGGCATGAGTTGGCAGTAACGCCTTAAGAGCTTCGAGGTTGTCGCCATGGATGATAAGGTTGTCATCCAGTGATGCCGTCTTGCCCACCTGCGGTAACGATTTATCTGCAACCACTTTTAGTTCACGAAACGGCACACTCAGGTGGTGTGAATAAACAAACTGTTTACCTTTAAAATCCAACGTTGGCATCGGTATTCCTTAAATTCTTATTTAATTCTGATGATTAATCTCTAGTCATAAAAAGCGGTTGTCTGGGTTGTGCTCATCGTCTAAGTGACATAACCCGGCGCAATTGCGAGGTTTTGAACCCCATACAGCGCGGCACGATTGTTTAATGCCAGTTGGCAATGGCTGTCTGATAAGCAAGCGGTCTCGGAACAATCAACATTCCAAAGCCTGAGCAAATACCCCGCAATTGCAGCTCTAATCTCAACCTTTAGAACGCCACCTGCCATGCCATAATCCAGTTCAATCGCTTCGCTGTGCTCTATGCGTGGGTGCGGCACTAACTCCAGCTCAACAAAGCGATTCCATTGCCGGTCTTGGGTTTCAAGTTCAGCCTCTGACAGAGTGGAATCCTCAAGCACAACCGCAGCTTTAATTCGGGTCAGTACAAAGTCACGGAACTCACCATGCTTGCGGTCAAAACCACGAACATGCCAACGCAGGCCATTGTCCACCAGCGTATGCGGCACAATTTCACGCGTGGTTTCACCGCTCGATAACGACACATAGGTGATACGCAAGGCTTTGCCTTTGTGTATGGCCTCGGAGACTTTCGCCACTATCGATAAACTCGGCTTGTTGAGGTGAAAAGGCGCTTCACAAGCAAGGGGGGGGGTTACCTTTCCAGTGAAGCCATCACCGTACCCTTGGCTAATGGTTGCCAGTGTTCTCACAACGTCGTACTCGAACAAGGGCTCAAAAGCTTCACCACGCTTATGCAGTTTGAGCTTTTGGTCATACTCAATGTTGCCTGGTGCAAGCTCTCGGTACATTGTGAAGTCTTTCGTTGCTTGTGCGGCCGCTATGCTGAAGCGATCGACTAAATCCGCCCGTACCGCTTCTCCCTTAAACAATAAGGTGAAGTCGATGTGGGCAATGCGATCCCTGGTTGCTTGTGGCAACTGCGCTATCTGCGAAAGCCTATCTGGCTTCGCCACTACTGTTTGTTTCAGACCATCATTTGTCATGCGTCTTATTTATCCAATTCAACCAGATTCTTAAAACTCTGTTTATAAAGTACGGTCAGACATCGCGTAATAACATTGAATAGTGTCACTCAATGCTACTCTTTATTCGCAATGACTTAGCAATCTCTACCGGTTGAAGCTGGACAGATGGACATAAAACACTTAATAGGCTTCAACCTAATTAATTTTATTAGGTGTCATCCTATCACAAATTATTTTGTAGGGAAGGCTAAGCGGCAACTTTTTGATCTGGATTGCAATTGCCGCTCAGTTATGGGCGTGAAGGCCTTGTTTCGTGTCATTGATGATAGCCGCTATCAATGCGCTACCCGAACCAGTGGCACCACGATGTTACTGCTTTGAGACTTCCCTTTCTCCGAGTCTGTGGACATCAGGGCTCGTTGCTCACTTTCCCGAATGCGCCTAGCAACTTCTGCCTGGGCTGGTAGCAATGGCAGCATCCCTTCAGCAATCGCGTCTGGAGCAGACTCTTGGCCACAGGACATCAAGTGCTTCCAAGGATCTTTAAGAAAGCGCTCGAACGTGATGCCAAATTCAATGATGCGGGCAGAGACGAAGATTTCGCCCCAGTATTCAATGTAGGTGTCTTGGTACATGGAAAGATTCCTCTTGTTGGTTATATACCCTGCCTACTTGCAGCCGCAGCGGTGTTACCTGTATTCGCTCACCCCAATCACATAGAAGATCTATGCTCATGGGGACTCGCTCACTTGCCGCCTAGCTGCAACACCAAGTAGTTTGGGTATAACGTAAGTTCACTTTCCATTTTCCAGAGGTTTTCAAATATGCAAGGCTTACCTTGTAGAGAGCTACAAAGCTTTAAATCGATTGCGGGCATCTTTGTAGTCATAGTGGGCATGTTCTGAGCCACGATGGTACAAATCATCCAGGTAAGTTTGTTCCTGCGGCAACTCGTCTTCGCTGATTTCGCGCCACCAATGTTTGTTGGCACCTTTAACACCGTCATGCCAACGGTAACCACGCTCTTTTAAATAGTCCTTTACGTCAAACGGCGCACCAAACGCACGAACTAACACAGTTCGCCTGTCTGCTTCAGACAACAAGTTTGCAACGGACTCGGGCAACAAATGAAACAACCAGGCCATCGCCAAACAATCGGTTGCAGCTCGATGTCCTTCATAAAACCAACCTAAGCGAAGCAGCAGGTACTCAAGCTTTCGACTTTCAAAACCCAGCGCCTTCCAATCTATGCCACTGGCTGAACAGGCCCAAGATAGATGTCCTAATGCAGCAAACCGCTTTTCAAAGAAAGGACGATCAAACTGTGCATTGTGTGCAACCACCAGCGGATCATCGGATAACCAACTCGCTACCAGTGAATCATCAATGTGCTGGCCTTGCACCATCTCATCAGTGATACCGGTTAACTCGGTAATCAGCTCGGGGATTGGCTTGCCGGGATCTTCATACAAGCTGATCACATCAACAATCGACACAATCTGCTTAGCAGAGGGGCTGTAAAGCACCTTAACCATACCAAGCTCAATAATGGACTCATCATCGGCAGACAGTCCGGTTGTCTCTGTATCGAGCAGCACCATCGGTTGTTCATCACCGACCAAAGGAGAGAATTCAAGTGGCCAGGACTGCGGCTCACGCGTTAATGGAATACGCTCCAGCAATCTAAAATCTTCTGGTCTTTCTAGGATATCCGCGAGGCGCTCTAGCGGAAATGGCGCTGGGGCTCTTGTCATTGATGGTTCCTCTTCAATTCTATTGTTCGCTTTAGGTGATTTCACTGTGCCACAGGTTTTTCTAAATGCACCTTGGATACCTCAGCGTTTTTTTAATCTTTCTACTGGGTGAACCCATGTATGAAGGCTTTGGCTAAGCCTTTCAGAAAGCCTTAGCTAAACCCTTTAGGTAACCCTTACCGATACCCTTTACGTATGGCTTAGCCAACCCCTTTTCAAACGGTTGCAAAAGGCTTGAACTGAGTTCGACTGAGCATTTTAATGGTGCTCCTGACTTCGCTTTAAGCTAGTAAATTCAATACGAAGCAGAATTTTACTAACTGTTTTTAAACCCTTTGCAAAGGGTTCAACAAGCCTTGTCTGACGGTTACTTGACCCATGCGTTAACCAGTAGCAGTAACAGGATCAGTAACAGAAACAAGAGCAGTAGGCAGAAGCAGTATTATCCAAGCCTTGCAGGCTTTGACGAGGGCGAGCGATCCCCACATCAAGCTTATCAACACAAAAAAGAAATCACCTACAACACAGCGTCTTACTCGAACAACTACAGTTTTACCTACAATTTTACTTGTAGAAATCAGCATAGCAGACCGTTCTTAGCGATATGGCCTCACCTCTTTTTTACGTCGCGTTGAGGCTCCAAGTGATATTCCCAACAGGGTAGCCACTGCGCATGGCTTTCGCTCAAGTTTTCGTGATTGGTGCAGCAAGCATGGTTACTCTCGAGATCTTGCTGAAAGAGCACTCGCTCACTCAATTCAGAGTAAAGCTGAGGCCGCTTACCACAGGACTGATTTACTGGAACAACATCGCCCGATGATGCAGGCATGGGCTGATTTCGTAACACGATCAGGTGGTTGAATCGCCACAAGGTAGGGATTGAATACTATTCCAACGGAGGTTCACGATGGTACCTCTTTTTTCTGAAGGATTAACTGGACTATATCTGCTTGCAACTGTTTGCCGGAAATCTGCTGTCCCTCTCTTGATATTCCTAATAATAATTAGGCCATAAGCATATGATACATGAATATTTTTCATATCAAGTAACCGATAAATTTCACACCCCCCCACCCAGGATAGAGATTGCCATTACTGTGAGGCCGATCTATACTTCAACCATCCCCCCGGGGGGGATGTAAACTTAAGCCGAGAGATTTCCTGATGCTCAATATTCTTTCTAATCGTATTTACCGCCACCTGTTTATGGCACAGGTTATCGCCCTTATCGGCACCGGTCTGGCGACCGTTGCGCTGGGGCTGTTAGCCTACGAGCTTGCAGGAGACAGGGCTGGTGCTGTCTTGGGTACCGCGCTGGCTATCAAAATGAGCGCCTACATTCTGGTTGCGCCCGTAGCTGCGGCCTTCGCCGACAAATTCCCGCGTCGCAGTATGCTGGTGACGCTGGATCTGGTTCGCGCCCTCGTGGCTATAGCGCTGCCATTTGTCACCCAGATCTGGGAAATCTATATCCTGATCTTCATTCTTCAGTCTGCCTCGGCGGCATTTACGCCAACCTTTCAGGCGACAATCCCGGAAATTCTTCCTGATGAACGCGAATATACCCGGGCGCTGTCTCTGTCACGGCTGGCCTACGATTTGGAAAGTGTTATCAGCCCCATGCTGGCGGCTGCGCTGCTGGCGGTCATGAGCTTCCATAACCTGTTTGCTGGGACGGCTGTGGGGTTTATCGCATCGGCTTTACTGGTTGTTTCTGTCAGATTGCCAAAGATGAAAGCGCTAACGGTAAAACGCAGCATCTATGACAAAACAACGCGAGGCATGCGTATTTTTCTGAAAACACCGAGACTACGCGGCCTGCTGGCTCTCAACATGGCCGTAGCAGCGGCGAGTGCGATGGTTATCGTCAATACTGTTGTTCTGGTTCAGGCTAACTTTGGTTTCTCACAACGGTCTACCGCCATTGCGCTGGCATGCTTCGGTATCGGATCCATGCTATCGGCTCTGATTCTACCCAGACTCCTCGACAAAATGAGTGACCGCATGCCGATGCTTGTAGGTACGTCGCTTTTAGTCATTGGCCTGGGATTGGGCATTCTCCTAAAAAATTATGTCACCTTGTTAGTGCTGTGGGCGCTGCTGGGGGTGGGTTATTCGCTTTCTCAGACGCCAAGTGGGCGCCTGCTGCGGCGCTCGTCAAAAGCTGAAGACAGACCGGCGCTGTTCGCCGCTCAGTTTGCGCTGTCACATTCATGCTGGCTGGTGACTTATCCGCTGGCAGGGTGGGTAGGCGCTACATGGGGAACTCAGGCTTCATTCATCGCTCTGACCATTGTGGCGGGGCTGTCGCTGGTTACTGCCGTACTCATCTGGCGGCCTGAGCATGAAATTTACATCCAGGTTCACAGCCACACAGCCCCAGATACAAACAATGAATCGACCCATGAGCATGATTTCGTGATTGATGATGAACACCCGTCATGGCCGAAGAAAGAGAAGTAATTTACCCATAATATGCAGCGTATAAGGAGAGGATAAGCCGATAAAAAGTGTGACCATAGCGTTGATACATATTATCTTATCCCCTCCACCCAGAGAGGACAGCCCCATGACCGTACACGCATCACACCCTGACATTATTAAAAGACTTAAGCGTGCCGCAGGGCACCTGAAAAGTACCATCCAGATGCTTGAAGATGAAAAAGCGTGTCTGGATATAGCCCAGCAGTTACAGGCTGTGGAAAAAGCTATAACGAATGCGAAGCGTACTTTAATTCACGACCACTTAGGTCACTGCCTGGAGGAGGCCCTTCATGCTGAACACTCCGAGTCTGATAGTTCGCTTAGCGAATTTAAAGAGATAACCAAGTATCTTTAAAGCTGGTGAAACATGACTGGTTTTTCACAGCAAGGTGTGGTTAATGCCTGTGTTGCTACATATGCCCCATCAGGGGGCTTTTTTATCTGACTCAGCAGCAATTAACCAGTACCTACCTGAAAGGATTTATTATATGAAAATAAAAAACTCCCTTTTTCTATATTAATCTTATTCCTGCCAGCCATTTCCGTCGAAAAATCGGAAATGAAAATGTCAAAAATGCACTCGTCAGCATAGTCACAGGAATATAAGGCGGACATGAATGACCTGCACGACAAAGTGATGTCTGCTGTTAATGAGTCCGATCCCGACAAGGCCTTTACAAGGAGTATGATAGGGAAGCTGTGATCAAGTCTGCCGCATGAGATAATGTCCGCTGCACACGATTGGGGACATAGAGATGGATCAGCAACTTACATTCGCGGACAGCGAGTTCAGCAACAAGCGCCGCCAGACCCGTAAAGAGAAGTTCCTTGGCCGGATGGACAAGCTGATCCCCTGGACGCGTCTCGAAAACGTCATCGAACCTCATTATCCCAAGCCCGGTAACGGCCGCCGTCCTTATCCGTTGTCTACTATGCTGCGGATTCAATGCATGCAACAGTGGTACAGCCTGAGTGATGAGGCGATGGAAGATGCGCTGTATGAGATTGCCTCCATGCGCCTGTTTGCCGGTCTGTCACTGGATAAGGCCATCCCCGATCATTCAACGATTCTGAAGTTCCGCCACCTGCTGGAACAACATGGCCTGGCACGCCAGATCTTCGACGAGGTCAATCAGTGGCTGTCCGAGGCTGGTGTGCTGATCAAGGAAGGTTCCCTGATCGATGCCACCATCATCGAGGCCCCCAGTTCAACTAAGAACCGCAGTGGCGAGCGCGATCCTGAGATGCACCAGACGAAGAAGGCACTTCGGGCTGAAAGCCCATATCGGCGTGGATGCCTGCACCGGTATCACGCACAGCTTCACCACTACGGCAGCCAATGAGCATGACCTAAACCAGGCAGAGCACCTGCTTCATGGTGATGAAGCGTTCATCTTTGCCGATGCGGGTTACCGAGGCGCCGAAAAGCGGGTAGAGCTTAAAGATGTCAGTGCAGACTGGCACATCGCCGAACAACCCGGGCAGCTGAAGACTCTGAAAAAGCATCCTCGCATCAATAAGGTCAGAATCCCCGCACCGAGTATCTGAAGGCCAGCCTGCGTGCCAAGGTTGAGCATCCGTTCCGGATCATCAAGTGCCAGTTCGGCTTTGTAAAAGCCCGTTACCGTGGTCTGAAGAAAAATGACGGCAAACTGGCGATGCTGTTCGCGCTGTCAAACCTCGTGCGCGTGGATCAGATGTTGCGAGCACAGGGTTAATCAGTCTGAAGTGCCTGAAAAGGCGCTGTCCGAAGGAAAACGCAGGATAATGACGTCTAAATGGGGCCCCAATTGCTACGGGTTCTGGTTGGGCAGAAGTGGAGGCTTAATTACAGGTTCCTTAGTCGATATAAAAATAAGTCAGGCTATTATCAGGGATAAAATAATATAAAAAAGTTAAAAACGGTAACTCCATAGTAGAGTTACCGTTTTAATAAAACTATTCTTTTGGTGGGAACCCAGCTTCACGTAAAGCCTCAGAAATCTGCTCTAAAGATATTGATGTTTGCACATCTACCTTACGTATTGGTGGGTTGGTTACGATTTTAGCCTCTGGATCCATATTCTGAATAACTTTAGTCACTGTTCGAGCGCAGCCACCGCATGTCATATTTTCTATATGTAATTGCATTTGTATATCCTATTTAGTTGTGGTGACCTTTAGGATAGAGTTTGCCACTGTTGTAAGGTCAAGCCCTATCGCCAAAGATTTTCGTGCTTATCCTCTTTGACTAAACGTTTCACCAGAGGTATCAACTTTTCGCCTTGAGGAAAAACTTCGCACAACCACATAAAACACAGGAGTAAGCAGTAAGCCAAAGAAGGTTACTCCAAGCATTCCCGAGAATACGGCAATACCCATAGCATGCCGCATTTCGGCACCAGCCCCACTAGCTAATAGCAAAGGTATAGCACCCGCAATAAACGCCAGAGATGTCATAAGAATCGGACGTAAACGCAAGCGAGCAGACTCAAGCACGGCCGCCAATGGTGATAGTCCTTCACTCTCCTTGGTTCGGGCAAACTCCACGATTAAGATTGCATTTTTCGCGGCCAGCCCCACCAAAACAACAAAACCAATCTGAGTAAAGATATTGTTATCACCATTAGAAATCCAGACTCCCCCAATTGCAGAAAATAGCGCCATCGGCGCAATCAGCAATACAGCAAATGGCAAAGACCAACTGTTATATTGTGCCGCCAAGATAAGGAAAGCAAAGAAAACAGCTAGAGGGAAGATATACAGTGCTGAATTACCCGCCAATTTTTCCTGATAAGTAAGGTCAGTCCATTCATATGCCATCCCTTCAGGTAAACTTTCCTTAACTATTTTCTCAATAGCATCAGTTGCCTGTCCCGAAGAATAACCTGGTGCTGTACCACCTGTAATATCTGCAGATGGGTACCCGTTATATCGCATCACACGGTCAGGTCCAGAAGTTCGCTTAATATTTATCAGAGCTGATAAAGGAATCATGTCACCTGCTGAGTTTCGCACCTTAAGCAACCCGATATCTTCTGCTTGCATACGGAATGGCGCATCGGCTTGGGTAATGACTCGATACGTCCGACCAAACCTATTAAAATCATTTACATAAAGCGATCCAAGATTCACCTGTAAAGTATCAAATATATCTGTTAGCGCAACCCCCTGAGATTTTGCTTTCACACGATCAATATCTACCTGAATCTGAGGCGAGTTAGTTTCAAAACTGGCCATCATCCCTGCCAACTCTGGAGTTTGCATAGCTTTAGCCATGATGACGTCCTGCACACGAGCAAGCTCTTCAAAACCTAATCCGGCCCGGTCTTCAATTTGAAGTTTAAATCCTCCCATACTCCCTAAACCAGGAACAGGTGGTGGGGGGAATATACCCACGAAACCATCAGGAATTTGACTAAATTTCCCCATCAGACTACCAGCAATAGCCTGAGCAGATAATGATGGATTTCGACGTTCTTTAAAAGGTTTCAACATAGTAAACATTAATGCTGAATTTGGCATGTTAGGGCCGTTTACCGATAAGCCAGGGAATGCAATCACACTTTCAACTCCAGGCTGAGATAAAGCAATCCTGGACATTTCCTTAACTACAGCTTCGGTTCGGTCGAGTGAAGCGCCGGAAGGAAGCTGAGCAATGCCAACAAGGTAATATTTATCCTGAGCAGGCACAAAACCACCAGGAACCTGTTTGAAGCCCAGGAAGGTCAGTGCCAGAAAACCAGCATACAGAATGAGTACAATTGTACTTCCGCGAACGATACGTCGAATCGTCCCAACATAGGAATTCGACAGGCTATCAAAGAAACGGTTAAAACGACGGAAAAAAGATCCGAAAAAACGATCCATTACACGAGTCAACAAATCTTGCTTCTCTATACCTTGATGTGGTTTCAGTAGTACGGAAGCTAATGCCGGAGACAATGTTAAGGAGTTGATAGCCGATAAAATCGTTGAGATAGCAATCGTCAATGCAAATTGACGATAGAATTCGCCCTGAAGCCCCGAGAGGAATGCTGATGGAATAAACACAGCTGCCAGTACTGAGGTAATAGCCAGAATTGGCCCCGTTACCTCGTCCATTGCTTTTCTTGCGGCGTCTTTTGGTGAGAGTCCTTTTGCAATATGGCGCTCAACGTTCTCAACCACAACGATTGCATCATCAACAACAATACCAATTGAAAGAACCAGACCAAATAAAGATAGCGTATTGAGTGAGAACCCAAATACATCCATTAATGCAAACGTACCCACTAATGAAATAGGCACTGCGATCAATGGGATGATTGATGCTCTCCATGTTTGCAAAAATAGCATCACGACCAGCACAACTAATATTGTGGCCTCTAATAAAGTCGTCGTGACAGATTTCAGGGAAGCACTAACAAACACGGTCGGATCATAAGCGATACTGTACTGAATACCTTCCGGAAACCTTACTTTCAGGCGTTCCATTGTTGACCTTACCGATGCAGACACCTCAAGTGCATTGGCGCCCGGGGTCATAACAATCTGCATACCCACTGCATTTTTATTATTTAGTAAACTCCTCATGGAGTAGTTATCTGAACCGAGTTCAAGACGAGCCACATCACGCAAGCGCGTAATTTGTCCGTCATCTCCGGTTTTAATAACTATATCGCCGAACTGTTCCTCAGTAGTTAGGCGCCCTAAGGCATTCACAGTGACCTGGAATGATGACGATGCATTAGGTTGCTGTCCGACAGAGCCAGCCGCTACCTGAACGTTTTGTTCTTTAATCGCAGCAGTGACATCACTTGATGTTAACCCTCTGGAAGCCACTTTATTAGGATCTAACCATACTCGCATGGCATATTCCCCTTCACCTCCCAGCGCTATGCTTGCGACACCTGGTAAGCGTGAAAGCTCATCACGTACGTTTAACATTGCATAGTTAGAAACATAAAGTGGATCATAACGCTCATCAGGAGAGAACAAATGCACCACCATAAGAATATCCGGCGAGGTTTTTTCAGTCACAACCCCTATTTGCTGGACTTCCGTTGGTAGCCGAGGCAAAGCCCGTGATACCCGATTCTGAACCTGAATTTGCGCAATATCGGGGTCAGTTCCCTGTCTGAAAGAGATGGTTAAAATCATTCGGCCGTCAGAAGCAGTTTGAGAACTCATGTAAAGCATGCCTTCAACCCCATTGATGGCTTGCTCAAGCGGGGCGGCAACAGTATCTGCTATTACATTGGGGTTTGCTCCGGGGTAGCTTGCCGTTACCTGAACGGTTGGCGGTGTTACGGACGGATATTCACTGAGAGGAAGTTGAAAAAACGCTAAAGAACCCGCTATCAGCATAAAAACTGATAAGACAATTGCAAATATGGGGCGCTGGATGAAGAAATGAGGAAATTTCATTTACTACCTCCCTCATTTTTGCCATTCGATTTTTTAGATGCACCTTCAGGCTGCCTCTCAGGTACGCTCAACAGCGTTTGCATCGATACGATGTCTGGCGTAACGGCCATCCCCGGTCGTACGAGCCCTTTTATGATAATTTTTTCCCCGGCCTTCAGACCGTCGCTGATAACACGTAATCCATCGACCATTGGCCCCAACACTATCGGGCGATACTGCGCCTTATTATTGGCATCAACAACAAGGACATACTTATTGCCCTGATCTGTGCCTACGGCTTGATCGTTTACCAAAATTACTTTTTGCTCACTACCAGTGCCTAACTGAACTCTGGCAAATGCTCCAGGAGTAAGAAGACCATCAGCATTCGGGATAATAGCCCGGACACGAACAGTGCCGGTATTACGATCAATTTGGTTGCCAACAAAATCAAGCGCCCCCCCGTGCGGATACCCCTTCTCATTTGCCAGACCTATATGTACGGGTAATTTTTCGTTGCTACGTCCGACAACATCAGGCCGAGCCTTACTGACAGTATTGAGATATGTCGCTTCATCAATATCAAAATAAACATATAAAGGGTCGGACGAAACGATTGTTGTCAATAGAGTCGCGGCCCCCCCCTGGCTGCTGCTAACCAAGTTACCTTCAGTTACTAAAATCCGATCGATACGGCCATCAATTGGCGCAGTCACACGCGAGTATGACAAATCCAGCTTTGCTGCTTCGACTGCAGCCTTCGATACCTGAACCTGTGCAACGCGGGCATTTTTCTCAGAAGATGCATCATCATAGTCTTTACGCGAAACAGCACCTCCGTTTACCAGACGGCTAATACGCTCGTAATTGCGGCTTGCCTGGAACGCCTGAGCTTCTGCCTGTCGTAATTGCGCTTGTGCACTATCAAGCACAACCTGGTAGGGCCGCGGATCGATTTGAAATAACATCTGTCCTTTCTGAACCAGACTTCCCTCCGGCACCGTAACAGATTCGATTGCCCCTCCTACCCTGGGGCGTAGCTCCACTGTTTTAATAGCCGCTAAAGAACCGGTAAATTCAGCAGAAGGTATAATATTCCGTGATACGGCAACAGCCACGGGTACCTGTGGACCTGCAGGCGCATTTGCAGTTTTTTTTTGCGTTTCGCTTGCATCATCATTTGCAAGTACCACTTCTGTATTGGCTGTCACTGCAACTGCCATCAGCAATATCCCAACTTTCATTTTCATCATAACGATCCTTTCATTCACCAAAACTCTTCGGCCAGTCCGAAGTTGGCGTCTGTAG
>NZ_JBHNYX010000090.1:0-3046 GCF_054960505.1 Alteromonas sp. G4i13
CCCTTATTGCTCCTATATCTTAATAGGCATTGTTTTAACGGGCTTTTGAGATACAACTCAAGGGGTTTATTCAACACGCCTTTTGGCCGGTATAGCTCCCCATATTATCCAGAAAAGGAATTAGAGCATTTTGCTGAAAAGCTTGAAGACGCGACTTTTTATAATATGGAGTTCTCCGACTTTTTGTACGAAATGGAAGATAGGTTTACTGGAAGAGGTATGAAGTGTCAGTGCTATGCTGACCCGCCTTACATAAAGCACGACGAACAAACTCAAGTATTTACTCAATACACTGCTAATGGCTTTTCATTAAACCACCATCGAGCTCTGAATAAACAATTAACCGACAACCGAGCAATGTATGACAAGGTTCTGGTATCAAATCATGAGGGTAAAAGACTCAAAGAAATTTATAACGGAGCTATAAAAACGGTAAGGTTTAGAGTGCCAAGGACAATATCTTCCAGCGTTACAAAGAGAACTTCTGCACCAGAGGTTCTTCTTTATTATTAGCTTTTGTGGTGTGTGAATGGCTATAGATACATCTACATTGTAAACAGGTTTGTTAGATATGGATTTTGCACCAGTCGTAAATTAATTAGCAGAGTTATTATGGCTTCTGATACCAATCGCTATTGGTACAGAAATTTTAAAATCTCCTTGGTTCAAAGGAAAATTTGGCGAGTTCTTTGTTAATTTTTCTGCAAAGCATATGCTAAACCCAAATACATACCATTTAATCAAGAACGTAACCTTGCCAACAGATGATGGTAGTACGCAAATCGACCACATCATCGTTTCGAAGTTCGGTGTATTCGTAGTTGAAACCAAAAACATGAAGGGATGGATATTTGGAAACCCCAAACAAAGGATGTGGACACAAAAGCTCTACAAACATTCAAGCAAATTTCAAAATCCATTGCATCAGAACTATAAGCATGTACAAACACTTGTATCGGTATTGGGACTTAATGATGATCAAGTGCATTCCGTCATTGTTTTCGTTGGTGATAGTAAGGCTGAACTACCGTTTAGGTCATTGATTTTCGATGTACTGGTGTAAGCATATGATTTACATATAGACATTATTTATTTTATTGTTTTCAGTTAACGTTACCGCGACCGATATCGCAGAATAAAATGTCATTAAAACTACAAAAACTTTGGGCCGGTCATCATAAATTTTATAATAGAAAACTTCTGGATTTGCTCCAAAACTATTGGTTTCGCTTAAGAACAATGTTACGCGCTCGATAGTATCGTCAGTCAACCTATTTACTTCATCAGAGTTTGTAGAGCTAAAATCACGTAATTCATTGCTTATAACAAGCGTGGCACCTTCCCACTTACTTTGAGTGTGATGGTAATATAATCCACATGCTATGTGCGATAACACGCTGTCAAAACGTCTTAGGTCGATTGAATACGCCGCAGTGTGTTCTACTTTTCCATCGGGATGTTTTAGCATTACACGTTGATAGTTATCTAAAAAGTTCGAGTATGTGTCAGGCCGCCGGTCAATTGCTCGCATGATCTTGGTATTAAACAGCTGCTCTTTTATGTCATTTCCATGAAAGCACGTAGATAGACAAAACACTAAATACTCATCGTCTCTACTCTTACTATTATTGTGTTTCTCACAGGATGGTACCGTTATTAAATCTTTGCGTAGACTGATTTCACTGAGCACATCTTTTTGTTTTGGAAACAATGCTTTTGGAGGAATATGCTCCTTCGTTGTCGCTAAGGCATCGCACATGTAGCACGTTCTCTTTCGCATTAGCTACTCGACTTTTCTATCTTTGCCAGATGAGGCACGCTTTTTTCGCTCAACCTGCACATACACCGTATCGGTTGTCGCACTGCTAGAATGGCCCAGATCTTCTGATAGATCCTTTAGCGGTCTATCACGCTCTATCTCCATGCTTGCACCGGTATGACGCAGATAATGTGTGGTGGCTTCATTTAATTTCTGAGCGGATTCTAATCCTTGTTCTGACTTCATTTTGTCAAATGCAGCGTCGAACACGCTCTGAATAAGCCTCGAAATTTGACGACCTGTTAAACCACCGCGGCCTCTTATTTTTTCAACCAGAACGGTTTGCTCACCTTTGGACGGTAAAGGTGATAGTCCACGCCATTTTCTATAGCGTTTCAAAAACGTAAGATAACCCGGTGGTACCGTGATATCTCTTATCTTTTTGCCTTTTCCATAGGCCTTAAACCACCAGTTGTTGCCCTCATCTGTCCAAAAATGACTCATCAAGGGCGTCCAATCATTGCGCTCCGAGAGTTCTGAAAGCCTCAGAAATAGGGTTTTCATGGTAGCAATAGTAAATAAACTACGCTCCAAAAGCGGATCACTATCCGCCATCTCAACGGCAGTATCCAAGAGATATTGCCATTGCTGCTCAGTTAATCGACTTATCGTCTTTACCTGACTGTCTTTTATCAAGTACTTACAGTCTCGTTTTGCCAATGGAATAGGATTGCCGAAACAAATTTCTTCATCGATGAGATGGCGGTAAAAAGAGCTTAATGCCACAAAGGTAGATTCGAGGGTCTGCAATGAGGGTTGGTACTTTTTCGGATCGAGCACTCTGTCTTTATCGTATTTCGGCGGCGTTTGCCTGAACGGCGTCCACTTAAGGTTTGAAGCAAAGTAACCGTTATTGAGGCGAAATCGGTCATGGAGCTGGGTGCTTATCCATTTAACCGGTGGCGCCACACAGAAATCAATGTATCGCAAAATATCTGCTTTACGTAAATCATCTACTGGCTGCTTATCTACCATAAAGACCCACAATAGGAACTTTTCGATGTCATTTCGAAAACGCACGTACGTGTGTTGTGATTTGTTGCGACCAATATATAAAAGGTATTCTTTCGCCCAGTCCCAGTGCTGTCTCATCCATGTCGGTTGATTGTCTAAGAATGAACTTAGCTGTGGATAGTCAGACAAACTGAGCTCTGCTAGCTCAGTATACGTGGGAAACAACGGTGTGGGTTTAGTGATGGCCAAGTGTGTTGTGATTGTTAGTTAAGA
>NZ_JBHNYX010000091.1:0-2518 GCF_054960505.1 Alteromonas sp. G4i13
TCATTTTAGAAAGTTAGCTCAAAAAGCAGGAAAACGAGTGAGTTTAGGAATCAGTCCTGTGATTCAGATTTACAATATTCTTTATATTATAGATCTCCTTGAGTATGCTGAAGAAGTTATGGAAGAGTCTGGTCGTGAAATAATTGTTGATTTTCTATTCTGCCTTCATCCAGACTTTCTAGATATTGTTCACCTTCCAGATAATATTAAGCACGAAGCCATCTCTCGTTTGGAAGATTTTAAAAGAGTTTCTAAAGCTTACAAATCGAAATCAGAAAAATCATTTTTTATGAGAAATGGTGTCGATAGCACACTCACGCGTCTCAACGATTCATTAGGCCAGGAGAACTCTAAAATGATTCGAGACTTTATGGCTTACAGTAGAACTTTGGATCAAGAGAGAAAGCAGAGTATGAAAGAGTGTTTGCCAGAATTGGTTTTCTTGCTGAAAGAGGCGGGATACGACTATGAAAAAGAACCCCTGTTAACTCAGAACAAAAGTCGTTCTGAGCAAAGTATAAGTCGTTCTGAGCAAAGTATAAGTCGTTCTGAGCAAAGTATAAGTCGTTCTGAGCAAAGCGAAGAACCTATTGTTGGTGAGGATCAGAATGTCCACCACCCATAAGTCGATTAGCTTTGTGAACTATGAAGGAGACTCCTTAGGACTTTCCGTTGAACAAGCTATGATCAAGCGACAAAACAGTTGGAAGAATTGGAAGTGCTCTGCAGGTGCGGAAAATATTTTTGTGGATGCCGATGGTTTTTTGTATGTGGCTGCTTGCAAGGTTGAGGGAAAAAAGGGAAATGTTTTTTCTGGTGAATGGGATTTAAAGGAAGAATGGATCACTTGCCCAGCTCAATGGTGCATGTGTGGGCAAGATATGCAATTAAGAAAAGTTCGAGATGAATCCTTTTTTTCATTGTTGGAGCACCCGCCAAAAGAGAATGTCACAGAAATGGACCGAGTGGATTGGGTGGTGCCATACTATTATGATGGTTTTGTATCACACCCACGATATGTCACCTGGGATCTTGGGCGACGCTGTAATTACTCTTGTAGCTACTGTCACCCACTGATTTCAAACAAAAAAGATCCATTGAGAACCAAAGCAGAGTTGGATAAGGCTACTGATCTCATAAAAAGTAAATTTCTAAGGAAACACAAAGCCAAATGGATTTTTACAGGTGGGGAACCAACAATCATTCCCTATTTTATGGACATGTGTAAAAATCTTCGTGGGGAAGGCCATGATCTTCACACGCAAACCAATGGAAGTCGAAGCCCTGAGTATCACCGTGAATTGATACGTTACAGCTTTGTAGGTATAAGTGTTCATTTGGAATTTGCTAAAGATGACCGCCTAGTAAAGGTCGTCGAAGCCATCATTGATGAAAAAAATAATAACTCAGAAACAGCAAAGAATTGGTTTGGTCTCCGCATTATGGTGGGGCCAGGAGATCTAGAAAGATCACTCAATCTTAAAAAACAAATTTTAAAAATTCCTCATTTTGAAAAGCATGGGCATATTTCACTCAGCCCACTTTATGAGAACAACACACAGGAACCCACCCATCATGGGAGAATGCTTCATTATGAGCCAGGGGAATATCAGGAAATTCTTTCTCACGCATAACAGCCAATTTTACTCCTCCGGTCACTGTTCATAGTCTGGTCAGAGCCAACTATCCAATGGTGGTTAATACCATTTGGACCCACTTACAAAACTTTAACGATGAGAATGGAAACAGTCGCGTCTTTTAAGAGCTTTTCAATGATGAACTCAAACGATTCATTAAAAGTAATTATCAATCATTAGTCTTCGTACTATCGCGACTCATTCTTATTATTCCCATTAAAAATTCTAGGATTTTTTAAAATCCACAATTCGACTACTATGTCTACAGGAGAAACCATGGAAGAAGCGCGATTGCGTTCAAACATTACAAAAGTATATTGGCTTAATGGATCATTTAGCTTTATGATTCTTATGCCAATAATCGTTCCTTTCTTTAAGAGTCGCGGACTCAATTTGGAAAATATTTATCAGCTTCAAGCGATCTTTGCAGGAGTCATGTTGGTGGCAGAAGTTCCATCAGGTTATTTCTCTGATTTGGTGGGACGCAAAATCACTTTGATCTTGGCGTCCATTCTTCACAGTGTTGGTTTCTTAGTTATGGCCTTAGCTCCCAATTTTGAGTGGCTTGTTGTTTCTGAATTTGTTTTGGCCGTTTCAATTAGTTTGTTTTCTGGAACGGATGCATCCCTATTGTATGATTCTATGCATGCATTGGATAGTAAGGCGGCTCCAATCAAGGCTCTGGGAAAAAAAGTTTTCTACCGTAATGCAGGGGAAAGCTTTGCTGGCCTTCTTGGTGGGTGGTTGATCCTTTATCACTTTGAGGCTCCTGCTTTGGCTCAAGCTTTGGTGGGCTTTGTACCCTTGGGAATATCTTTGACCCTCTTCGAGCCGCCACGCAAGAAGATGCAGGCTAAAAAGCATAAAGAGAATTTAAGTTA
>NZ_JBHNYX010000092.1:0-2351 GCF_054960505.1 Alteromonas sp. G4i13
GGTGCGACAAGAAGTCGCTTTGTTTACTGTTGAACTTTGATTCAACCCTTCGTATTGCCGAAGGTTTCCTATTTCGACATGCGTTACTAGCAATGGTGAGGTGTGAAGCTCGAAAGACAATGTAGCCTTAAGTTCAACAGTGATGTTGAACAAACTGCAAGCATCATGCGGTTGGGCCCTAGGAATTAATGGTATGTGTAATTAACTGAACAGTTTTAACTGTCGTCATTATAAACAAGCTAAAGATGCTGACAAGCTTGAACCAAAAGGTGTGGTGGACAAGTTAACATGCTCTAGTCTCATGTTACGCAATTTAATGTGCCCCCGGCGGATTGACTGACACTAACCCATTATGTGAATAAAGTGGAACTTGGTAAGCCCGTATGCTCCCTCGTTGAGGTAGTTTCTTCGTAAGAATGAATGACGGGCATGCGGGTAAAGGACGATGGAGAAAGCGAATGCCTTGTTGTAATGGCAAGGATAGATGTATTGAACGTGACATCATGCGAAAGCATAGCCCACTTCCATCGAGTGGTTAATCACAAGAAATTTGTAATAAGATTTTAGCTTAGGAATGCAAATGAATTGCTCTTATGAACAATGTGCACCTATAAACGAAGCGCAATGCTGGTCTAACATCGATTGGAAGGCTGCAAAGCGCTACGTAGGATCATTGCAAGCGCGTATTGTGAAAGCAGTAAAGCAAGGGAGAAAAGGGAAAGTTAAAAGTCTGCAATGGTTATTGACTCATTCCTTTTATGCGAAAGCCCTTGCGGTTAAACAGGTAACGGAGAACAAAGGGCGTAAAACGTCTGGTATTGATGGCGAAACATGGCAAAGTGCTACTAAAAAATGGCGAGCAATCTCATCGCTCAAACGTTCTGGATACAAGGCAAGTCCATTAAGGCGAGTCTTTATTCCAAAGTCGAATGGGCAGAGAAGACCTCTCGGTATCCCCACAATGCTGGATCGTGGGATGCAAGCACTGTATTTGCTAGCCGTTGAGCCAGAAGTGGAGACAAACAGTGACGGCAATTCTTTTGGTTTTCGAAAACAAAGATCTTGCGCTGATGCGATCGAACAATGCTTCAAAGTATTGTGTCGCAAAGGTGCGGGAGAATGGGTGCTTGATGCAGATATTAAAGGATGCTTCGATAATATCAGCCATGAATGGATGCTAAAGCACTTAAACATTGACAAACCAATCCTTTCACAGTGGTTGAATGCCGGCTTCATGGAGTCTGGCAAGGTATATCCAACACTTGCAGGAACACCGCAAGGAGGGATAATCTCGCCGACGTTAATGAATATGGTATTGAATCAACTGCAAGGAACAATTGAAGAAGCTTCAGGTGTTAAAAGAGGTAAGCACCGTGAAATTCGTTCTAATGTTAAGAGAGTCTCTGTAATCAGATATGCTGATGATTTTGTTGTAACGGCTCATTCTCAAGCGTTTTTGGTAGATACAATATTGCCTTGTATTAATGAATTTATGTCCCAACGTGGTTTGGCATTATCGCCAGAAAAAACGCACGTTAGGCATATATCAGAGGGTTTTGATTTTCTTGGTCAAAATCTCAGAAAGTATAATGGCAAATTACTGGTCAAACCCAGTAGCAAAAGCGCTCTACATTTGATGAATAAGTTGAGACTTACGATCACCAAATATCGCTCTAGTCGACAAGACAGGCTAATTTTTCAGCTTAATCCAATATTAAGAGGTTGGTGTAATTATCACCGACACAGTGTCGCAAAGGAAGTATTTTGCAAGATTGACTCTGATATATGGTTGCTACTCTGGAAATGGGCATGTCGTAGGCATCCTAGAAAAGGAAAACACTGGATTAGGGCTAGATACTTCCACTCTGTTGGTGCGCGTAATTGGACATTCTGCACCGGTGATAAACAAATAGCCTTATTTCGGTTAGCAGCAATACCGATTGTGCGACATCCAAAAATCAATTCCGATGCAAACCCTTACGATCCGACACATGAAACTTACTTTGAATCTCGGCTTGATGTGTTAATAAATTCTCGCAACAAAGAACGCCTGCATAGATTATTATCACGTCAAAATGGTGAGTGTTTGTATTGCAAAAGGAAAATAACGGCTAAAACTGGTTGGAATATTCACCGCCTAGTGCCTTTATATTTAGGTGGTGATAATAAGACGAGTAATACCGTGGTTGTACACCCTTCTTGCCATAACAGCATTCATAAAAGTAAAAATACTGCTGCGCCATCCTACATGGCGTTATAACGACTTGAGCGGTATGCGGGGAAACTCGCACGTACCGTTCTTAGAGGGCTGGGCTCGAGTAATCGGGTCTGGCTACTCGACAGAAGCATCG
>NZ_JBHNYX010000093.1:0-1915 GCF_054960505.1 Alteromonas sp. G4i13
ACTCTGACCAACCAAAAACACTGGATTTTCCATACATTTACCCAACACTACCGTTTCTGAAAACTCTGCTATATTTGAAAGATAGTCGTTGCCTGCAGTTACGCAAACAATTACGCAGTTTAGAAAAAAGGAAAGTAAAAATGAAGTTAGTGAGATTGGTGTACTACAGCCATGCCTCGCGGGAAATGTCACTTAGCGATCTGAAATCCATTCTCGACACCGCCCGCCGTAACAATCAGGCCGAGGGCATTTGCGGTATGCTTTCTTACGAACAACAATATTTTTTGCAGGCGCTGGAAGGCGAACGCAGCGCCGTTAACGAGCTTTACCTGGATATTGCTGATGACCCCCGCCATGACGAAATCACTATTATCAGCTATGAGGAAATCACCGCCCCTATTTTCAAACAGTGGAAAATGGGCTACGCCGGCGGCAGTGCCGAGTTTACTAAATTGCTCAAAGAGATGGGCCAGACTGAGTTCCTGCCGGAAACCATGAGCCCTCGACAGGCATTCCAATTCCTGCAACACCTTGCTGGTAATCAGGACAACCTTTAAGGCATAGTGGTTAAGCAATCTAACCTAAGTTAGCCAGGAGCGACTATGTCCGACGCACAGAGTTACACATCGGTAGACCAGTACATTACCGCCCTACCCGTGGAAAAGCAGCGGGTAATATCACAGTTACGCCAGACAATACTGGATAACCTGCCAGCCAGATTTAGCGAATGCATCAACTAAAACATGATTGGCTATGTGGTGCCCCATCAACTGTTCCCTGCCGGTTATCATTGCAACCCAGAATTGCCATTACCCTTTATGAACCTGGCGGCACAGAAAAGCCATTATGGCTTTTATCATATGGGCATTTATGCAATGCCTGAGCTCGAAAGCTGGTTTCGGGTCCGTTACGCCGAAGCGGTACCTACTAAGCTGGATATGGGTAAAAGTTGTATCCGTTTTAAAAACCCCAAACACATTCCCTACAACTTAATTGGCGAGTTGGTCAGCAAAGTGAGCGTTGATGATTGGATATCGGTTTATCAAAGCCTCAAAAAATAGAACTTGTTCCACTTTTACTGTTCTACTCTATTAACGACTTAAATTGCGCTTCTGATAACACTTCTTCTTCCAGTAAAGCTTGTGCAACCTTGCTTATTTGCTCCCAGTATTGGTCAACTAATTGATCAGTTTTCAGGGTTGCTTCATCCAGCCACTCTTTGATTAATTTTTCAGTCTGAGATTGAAAGTAAACGTCTCCGCTCCATTCATGTAACACTGTGGTGTCTAAGTTGTAACTATCGGGATGCATTCCGTATTTGGCAACAGGATTCCAGGCAGACCACATGGCCTGCCTCAAATCACTGCTGGCACCGGTATCTAATCCTTCATCTCCGAACTGTTTTACCTGGGCCGCTCGACCAGCTAACGCTACACATGTCTGCGAGAACCAAAAAGCTTTCGTGTAATCAATTTCTTGTTCCCTGTTGTAGGCCACCATTCCTAAAGCTTGTTCTCTGGGCACAATACTTATTTGTTCAATTATTCTCTCTGGCATCAGAACTTTTGAGATAACCGCATGACCAGCCTCATGAAAGGCGGTTTCTGCCAGCATTTTTGCGCACTTATCAAGTGTCCGTTTAGCGCCATATTTAAGAATATTAATTTCTTCCAGTAACGTACTTTGACCAATTTTGCCAGTATTCTTACTTAGAGCCTGAAGCACTGTCTCCCGATGAACCTTCTCTAAATCTGCACCGCTCATACCAGCCGTTAGTGATACGATTAAATCAACATCTATAGCCTCTTCGTAAACGTCGTACTGCAAGAACTTTTCGATAAACCAGCGCCGGGCATTTTTATCCAGGAAAGGAACATGGACATGAAGATCAAGCCTTCCTGAACGTAATAATGCT
>NZ_JBHNYX010000094.1:0-1741 GCF_054960505.1 Alteromonas sp. G4i13
CCGACATTCCGCATCAAATTCAGGAATAAATCTCTTGGTATAATGTGCCAAGTACATCTATGATCACCTGCTGGCGCTCCTGTTTGTCTGTGATTACGGGGGGAGAGTCACCAATACTGACTTCGTGGATCCCACTAAAACACAGAAATACCCATCGTGCCGTTGGCTTCTGGGACGGTTTCTTTTTCATGTCAGGGAAGTATTGTTGTCTTTCTTTTAATGACGTTCGGATCCGGTGTTCAAGGGCGGCGTATATCATCAGACTGCACGTCATCACCATGAGCAGCGCTTCAATCCTTTCCGGTTTCTTTAGAAACAGTGAGGATGTCAGGAATTCCGGACTTTTGAGAAAACGAAATCCCCGCTCAACATGTTGCTGGGATTTGTAGGTATCTAACAATGTCTGCATACTGAGTTCCCCGCTACAATCATTGGTTGCGAGGATAAACATCCCAGTTTGCGCCTGAGCTATTCCAACTTTATCCAAACAGGTGGCTATCAGCCCATCGAGTTGGTATTCATAGTATGCTGGCTGTTGTCCTTTTTTGGGGCGACCTTTACCTAAGAACACGGGGTGGGCTATACAGTCAAACTCACTGATGCGGGTTGTTTTTAACGTCTTGCTAAAGACTTTCATTGCCGTCTCGGCATCGGTCTGGCAGGCAAAGCGTTGCTTACACAATTTAATAAATTGCTTGTGCTCTTTTTCACTGCTTTTAAGTAAATTGCGGGCCAGCGTCTGCTGCTCCCGTTTAGTCGCCTGCTCACTGCGCAGAATCAACCATTTCTGTTTCACTCCGGCATAGTCTGCATCCACCCAACAACCGTGGTAACCGTTACCCATGGCAGTGAGACTGGCTTCCGTCACGTTGCTTACGTGCTGCCTGGCGTCTTTGATGGTCATGGGGACTCGTGAAATAAACAATTGGTTCTGTGTTGCCAGGGCAGTGATAGATTCTTCGGTATAAAGCGCCGCATCGGCAACAAAATATCGGCATTGTTGTGCGGCCTTTAAACACTGAATATGGTGACGGGTGACTTCTGCAAAAGCTTTCTGGTCATTCGTATTGCCACTTAAAGCCTGCATATAGACAGGGATACCGGCTTGATTTTCACAAATCAGCTCCAGTATCACCTGGTTTAATTCTGGCCGGTGGTCCCGGCTGTAACCTTTAACCAGCTCAATGCGTTTAGTCTCGCTATCTTGTTCATCAACAGCGTATTCACCATCGACATGAAAACTGGTGATATCCAGGTGCACAGCGTTACTGGCTAACCCCAGAGTGTCGACCACTCGCTCAGCCATGACTTGATATAGCGACGACACGTCTGCTTCATAGAGGGCATCAAGACACCGACCAAGTACATCATCATTCAGGTGCTTGGCCTTTACACCCGGACCAATCAGGCGTTCAGTGGGTTTGTCAGCGAAAAAATCTGCAAACATGTGTAGGGTGCGACTGTGAAAACCCAAACCATTGAGAAGCATGGCGACAAAGGCTTCTCCATGAGTCACCTTATGCTCATTGTTTTTTGGGATAACCGCGTCAATCATCTTAGCGATACCAAGCTCCCGACACATACCGGATACTAAACCAAGATGGTCCATGCGTTTGATAGTTAACCCTGATAGGGAGGAAGTAGAAATAGCCATTTTGCTGCACCCAAAGATGAGTAATAGATCAAAATGGGGGATCGGTGTCAAGAAAAATAAATCAGTTAATTAGGTGCGGAATGACGG
>NZ_JBHNYX010000095.1:0-1737 GCF_054960505.1 Alteromonas sp. G4i13
TTGGGCGTTGTATGGTTAAGCCTCTCGGGCAATTAGTACAGGTTAGCTTAACGCCTTACAACGCTTCCACACCCTGCCTATCAACGTCATCGTCTATAACAACCCTTCCAGACCTTAAAGGTCAGGGATGACTCATCTTTGGGCCGGCTTCCCGCTTAGATGCTTTCAGCGGTTATCCGTTCCGAACATAGCTACCGGGCAATGCCATTGGCATGACAACCCGAACACCAGCGGTTCGTCCACTCCGGTCCTCTCGTACTAGGAGCAGCTCCCATCAATCATCCAACGCCCACACCAGATAGGGACCGAACTGTCTCACGACGTTCTAAACCCAGCTCGCGTACCACTTTAAATGGCGAACAGCCATACCCTTGGGACCGACTTCAGCCCCAGGATGTGATGAGCCGACATCGAGGTGCCAAACACCGCCGTCGATATGAACTCTTGGGCGGTATCAGCCTGTTATCCCCGGAGTACCTTTTATCCGTTGAGCGATGGCCCTTCCATACAGAACCACCGGATCACTATGACCTACTTTCGTACCTGCTCGACGTGTCTGTCTCGCAGTTAAGCTAGCTTATGCCATTGCACTAACCTCACGATGTCCGACCGTGATTAGCTAACCTTCGTGCTCCTCCGTTACTATTTGGGAGGAGACCGCCCCAGTCAAACTACCCACCAGACACTGTCCACATTCCCGATAAGGGAACAATGTTAGAACATCAAACATACAAGGGTGGTATTTCAAGGACGGCTCCACACAATCTAGCGACTGTGCTTCAAAGCCTCCCACCTATCCTACACATGTAGGTTCAATGTTCAGTGCCAAGCTGTAGTAAAGGTTCACGGGGTCTTTCCGTCTAGGTGCGGGTACACAGCATCTTCACTGCGATTTCAATTTCACTGAGTCTCGGGTGGAGACAGCGTGGCCATGGTTACACCATTCGTGCAGGTCGGAACTTACCCGACAAGGAATTTCGCTACCTTAGGACCGTTATAGTTACGGCCGCCGTTTACCGGGGCTTCGATCAAGAGCTTCGTCCGAAAACTAACCCCATCAATTAACCTTCCGGCACCGGGCAGGTGTCACACCCTATACGTCCTCTTACGAGTTTGCAGAGTGCTGTGTTTTTAATAAACAGTCCCAGCCACCTGGTCACTGCGGCCTCCATTTGCTTACCACGCGAAGTGTTCACAAACAGAGGCGTACCTTCTCCCGAAGTTACGGTACAATTTTGCCGAGTTCCTTCACCCGAGTTCTCTCAAGCGCCTTAGTATTCTCTACCTGACCACCTGTGTCGGTTTGGGGTACGGTTCATATAATCATAAGTTTAGAAGCTTTTCCTGGAAGCAGGGCATCAACAACTTCACTCCCTTGGGAGCTCGTCTCGTGTCTCGGCCTTGAAAACCCGGATTTACCTAAGTCTTCAGCCTACTCACTTTCACTTGGACAACCAACGCCAAGCTTGCCTAGCCTTCTCCGTCCCTCCATCACTGATTATATAAGTACGGGAATATTAACCCGTTTCCCATCGACTACGCATTTCTGCCTCGCCTTAGGGGCCGACTTACCCTGCCCTGATTAGCATGGGACAGGAAACCTTGGTCTTCCGGCGTGGGAGTTTTTCACTCCCATTATCGTTACTCATGTCAGCATTCGCACTTGTGATATGTCCAGCAAGCTTTACAACTCACCTTCATCCACTTACACAACGCTCCCCTACCCAGCACGTAAAC
>NZ_JBHNYX010000097.1:0-1602 GCF_054960505.1 Alteromonas sp. G4i13
CAGATTGATGATAAACCCCTCTTTTTTCGGAGGGGTTTATTTTTTCTAGCAGCCGAAGGCTGCGATCGCGATATTTTTTAATAAGGCGTTTTTGTTTTAGTGTTGAGCTCTTAGAGGGCAATAAGTGAGTCATTTACTCGATTAGCGGGTTTGCGAGCGAGATTTGAGGGTATTTAGGCTTATACAGCCTTGGCTAAGGCCATTTTCTTCATGTTTTGACATGCAGCGGCTAGCAGACACTGCATCGAGACCTTACTGAGTCCGCGATAGCGACAGTATCGATGTCCGTGGTGTTGTTTTGCATCTGCGAAGCTTCGTTCTACCGTTTCAGCTCGCCTTCGATATTGCTTCTTCCCCCATTCACTTAATCTGACTTCGTTTGCGTTCTCGACACTCTTCTGCCAGACATGGCGCGTTATAACTTTTGTGTGATTCTTACTGTTTGTACATTGCTTACGAACGGGACAGCTTATGCATTGCTTCGCATCAGAGTGATACTGGCGGTAGCCTTCGCGGTTAGTGGTGTTGTAAGCAATAACCTGGCCTTGGGGGCATGTGTATGTATCAGATTCTGTGTCGTATACATACTCGCGTTTAGCGAAGTAGCCTTTCTTTTTCGTAGGGCGACGATACCCCATTACACCAATCAGTTGTCGCGCTTCGAGGTGATGACACACCGCGGCGGTGAAGTAGCCCGCGTCGAGACCAACGGCAATATGGTTGAGTTTGAAGGTGTCTCTAGCTCTATCAATACGCGCAATGATAGGTTGGCTATCGTGAACATTTCCTGGTGTCGCGTGTGTATCAACGATAATACCGTGACGCCCATCTACGATGCGATGGTCTAGGTAGAAGAAGCCCTTGGGCTTCTCATCGCGCACCATAAAACCACTATCAGGGTCAGTGCGGCTGACTTTCGTAGGCTTCGTGCAAGGCTTGTCTTCCTTACACTTCAGGGGCTTTTTTCCCTCTAACTCCCTGTCTTTGGTTACTGCTTCGTTTAGCTGTTCCACATAAGCTGACGGTGTCACCTTCAAGTCTTTTATGTCGAAGCGTTTCTTGTTGGCGTTCGCTTTTAAGTGCGTGCTATCGGCAAACAAACTCTTACCACCAATGAGTCCTTGCTTCATGGCCTGACGCACAATGTTGTCGAAGATAACCTGATAGATATCGCTGTCTTTAAAACGCTTGATGCGGTTTTGACTCAGCGTGGAATGGTGAATCACATCTTCCGTCAATCCCATACCTAAGAACCAGCGATACGCCACATTTACTTGTATCTCTTTAATGAGGCGTCGCTCACTACTGATACCAAATAAATAACCGAGAAACAGAATTTTAAAAAAGCGTACGGGGTCAACCGAAGGGCGACCGTTATTCTGACAATATAGATGAGCCACCTCATCGCGGATAAACTCAAAATCTATCGCCATATCAATTAAACGAACCAAGTGGTCTTCTGGTACCAGTTCATTGATATATACGGTTTCAAACTCGTATTGTTGTGGGGACTTTGGGGTTAGCATGGTGAACACTCCGAATTTCACTATGCCTATTAGATCAAAGCCCCAGACTTTCGTCTAGGGCTTTTTCAACAGTCTG
>NZ_JBHNYX010000098.1:0-1433 GCF_054960505.1 Alteromonas sp. G4i13
TAATGCTAGTCAGTTAAGCTGACTGGCTTTTTTCTTTGTGGGGTATTTAGTCGGTCTTTTCCTCACAACTCGTGGATAATACCTGTCAGGTCGTTTGTCAGGTAACTTCATCATCCTCAACGATTCCATCAGGTATTCATAGTGGACGGGCAGTTTGGTCACTGTGTCTGGGATGGTGGTCAGGAAGAAAACGATGATATGCCTCATGCATAGACCGAAGCTAAGCCGTGAGGGAGATAGCTCCGGCATATCTTTTACGGCATCAAGCATCATCACTCTAATCAGATTGTAGGCGAGTAATAGTCCCCACAGTTCCTGACGCACCATCTCAGATTTCTTGCTGCGAAGCGTCAGCTTTGCCTGATGTAACGTCTGTTTCATTTCCCTGAAGCCCAGTTCTATTTCCCAGCGTTGAACGTACACATCGGCAATCTCTTCGTAGGGGAACTGCATAGCATCGACCATTGAACTAAGCACGCGGTAGGTCTTTCCGTTTACTTCGTAGCTGGTCAGTCTCGCTTCGATGGTTTCAGGTAAACCATCAAACTTCTTCCGCGCCTGAGGCGAGGTCTTGAGGGTGACTACAGCATCATGTTCTCTTAGTTGATGTTTCACTATGTACTGTAAATCTTTACGGGCGGGCAGCATCCAGTGCGTATTAACACCTTTGGTCATCCACAGGTGCAGTAATCCCAGCGAGTAATATCCTCTGTCGAAGAGGGTTAGAGAGTTATCAGGGACTGAAGGAATAAGCCGCTCTGCAAGAGACATCTCTCCGACATCACGGCCGTCAAATTCACTGGCCAAAAGAAGGTGGCTAGACGTTTCCATCAGACTACACATGCGTACCTGCGGGTACGGGTTATCGCCCATCACATTCCGGTCACATCCGAATGCGGCAAGGTTCTCAGTGGTATCCTGGGCACGGAACATCACACCATCAACCGCCAGTACATTTAAACCACACCACTGTTCAAAGGCATACTCACCAAATGCCCGCTGTGCCATCAGCTTAAAGACATGACCGACAGCTTCTTCGCCCAGTCGCTGCCGGGCCTGCACCACTGCGCTGGGAGCAACAAACCTGTTTTTACCAGGTAACGAGATATCCAGTTTATTCGCGATATCCCAGACCGGATCACTACGAAACAGACTCATACCAACAATAGTAAATACGACCGAATCCAAAGGTAAGCGGCGACGTCTGACGGTCGCTACCCCCGATAAAGCATAAGCTTGCTGAAGAAGCTCAGGGTCAATTAAAGACATCAGTTTATTAATAGCATTCAAATCTTCTGCATGAGCAAATGTATCATCGAGGTTTGTAAGCAAAGACATAAAAAAAATCCGATACCAGAGACTGATATCGGATTTTGAAGTCTTAAAACGATCGGTCAACCGATCAGGAAAATATTCTTAACTGATCGGCATTA
>NZ_JBHNYX010000099.1:0-1315 GCF_054960505.1 Alteromonas sp. G4i13
GAGCCTGTAACAGATTCTGTGTAACTGCCATTAGTTAATATGCTTTTCGAGGCGTTCCTCGAACTCGATAATAAAACGACTCATCGCCTGACGCCAGTTTTGAATCGGCATCGACCATTTCTTACTGGCATCTTTTATTGCTAAGTACACCATTTTTCTTGCTGAATCATCGCTGGGAAAGATTTTCCGTTTCTTGATGGCTTTTCGGATAACACTATTCAGAGATTCAATGGCGTTAGTGGTGTAAATCGCCTTGCGGATGTCCTCTGGGTAGTTGAACAAGGTATTGAGATTGTGCCAGTGCGCACGCCATGATTTAGCGATTTGTGGGTACTGACCGTCCCATGTTTCAGCAAACCGTTCTAGTTCAAGCAGAGCCTCATCTTCTGTTGCTGAGCGGTATACGCGCTTTAAGTCTGCTGTGACAGCTTTGTAGTCCTTCCACGATACGTATTTTAGTGAGTTACGCACCATATGTACGATACACAGTTGAATATGCGTGTGTGGGAACACAGCATTAATGGCATCAGGGAAGCCTTTGAGGCCGTCCACACAAGCGATGAGAATGTCTTCTACGCCGCGTTGCTGAAGTTCGGTTAACACGTTTAGCCAGAACTTAGCGCCTTCATTCTCGGCTATCCACATGCCCATCAACTCTTTGTGACCTTCAGTATTGATGCCTAAGGCCAGGAAGATAGATTTGTTGATGATACGTTTATCCTGGCGTATTTTCACTACGATACAGTCGAGGTAAACAATCGGGTAAATGGCATCTAACGGGCGCGACTGCCATTCCACAACTTGCTCGATAACCGCATTAGTAACGCGAGAAACCAATGTTGGTGATATCTCTGCACCGTACCATTCATCAAACGCATTGACGATTTCACGGGTACTCATGCCTTGTGCATAAAGCCAGAGAATTTTATCGTCCATGGAGGTGAAACGGGATTGATGCTTTTTAACGAGCTTAGGCTCGAAGGAGCCTTCACGGTCACGAGGAGTGTTGAGTTCAAACTCGCCATCTTCGGTTTTTACGCGTTTACTGCTCTTACCGTTGCGACTGTTTGATGACGTAGACTTTTGATTTCTTTCGTAGCCAAGATGCTCATCCATTTCTGCGTTCAATGCCGCTTCAACGGTGATTTTCTTCAACATCTGACTAAATTCGTTTAAGTCTTCAGGTGTTTTAATGCCTTTGGCCGCTTCCTTTGCGAAAGCTTCAAGCTCTTTCTTATTCATGTTCATCTGCCTATCCTTAACTCTCTATAGAGTAAATTGAGATAGGCAGTTACACAAAATTAGTTACAGTCTC